>NZ_JBRRCU010000002.1:0-168453 GCF_056759195.1 Stenotrophomonas sp. STEN083
CGAGCAGCAGGCCGCCAATCTGGAAGAAACCGCCGCCTCGATGGAGGAACTGACCTCCACCGTGCGCCAGAACGCCGAGCACGCCCGTCAGGCCAACCAGCTCGCCATCGGCGCGCATGGCGTCGCCAGCCAGGGCGGCAATGTGGTCGGTCAGGTGGTCACCACCATGAGCGCGATTGAAGCCTCGTCGAAGAAGATCGGCGACATCATCAGCGTCATCGACGGCATCGCCTTCCAGACCAACATTCTGGCCCTGAACGCTGCGGTGGAAGCTGCGCGTGCCGGTGAGCAGGGCCGCGGCTTCGCGGTGGTTGCCTCGGAAGTCCGCACCCTCGCCCAGCGCTCGGCGGCTGCGGCCAAGGAGATCAAGGGCCTGATCGACGACTCGGTTGGCAAAGTCGGCGAAGGCTCGGTATTGGTGCAGCAGGCTGGCGCCACCATGGGCGAAATCGTGACCTCGGTGCAGCGCGTGACCGACATCATGGCCGAGATCTCGGCGGCCTCGCAGGAACAGAGCGCCGGTATCGACCAGGTCAACCAGACCGTCATGCAGATGGACGAGACCACCCAGCAGAACGCCGCGCTGGTGGAAGAAGCCACCGCCGCCGCACGCTCCATGGAAGACCAGGCCAACCAGCTCAGCGAAGCGGTTGCGGTGTTCCGTACCGATGCCGGGCAGGCCGTTGTCGCGCAGCCGCAGCAGGCCAAGGCTGCATTCGCTCCCGCAGCCCCTGCCCCGGCACGTCGTCTGCGTGCGGTCGCCCCGGCGCAACGCGGCAATGCCGCAGTGCGCGTCGACAACGACGGCGACTGGCAGGAATTCTGATCGCCAGCTGCACGCGTATGAACGACGCCCCTGAATAGGGGCGTCGTCATTTCAGCTCAAGAAAACGCTCCAGCTCGGCCTGCAGATGCCGATGTACTGACAAACCCCTACCTACCAGGCCAGCAGTAACCCATGTCTTTGCCCACTAATTTCCTCACCCGCAGTATTGCAATGCGCTTGATGCTGGGAACGGCATTGGTCGCGACCTTCGCATTCGGCCTCACCGCACTGTTCATCTATCTACGCAGCAGCGATGCACTGCTGTCGGCCTCGCGGGTCAGCCTTGAAAACATCGCCCAGCTCGAGGCCCAGCGCATCTCTACCGAGCTCGGCCACGGCTTTGAAGCCAATGACACCTTGTCGCGCAGCTTCCTGGCACTACGCCAGCAGGGCGGCTTCAGCCGCCTGAGCGCCGCACAGGTGCTGCATTCGCAGGCATTGAACAATCCGCAATGGGTCGGTGTCGGCACTTTGTGGGAGCCGCAGGCCTTCGACGGCGACGATGCCAACCATATCGACGCCGATGGCCACGACGCCAGCGGCCGCTTCATGAGCTACTGGGCCTGGCAGGACGGCGCACCGGTGCAGGAACCGCTGCGCGGCTACGACGTACCTGGAGACGGCGACTGGTACCTGCAGCCGGCCGCCAACAAGAAGCCCTCCGTGCTGGAACCCTATAGCTACGAGATTGGCGGCAAGAAGATCCTGATGACCACGCTGGCAACACCGATCGTGCAGGACGGTCAATTCCTGGGCGTGGTCACCGTGGATTTCGCCCTGCAGTCGCTGCAGGACCGTCTGTCCAAAATGCGCCCGATGGAGGAAGGCTATGTGCGCCTGCTGTCGCCGGCCGGCACCATCATCGCTGATCGTGATCCGGCCATGGTGGGCACCAAAGCCGACGACGCAGACACCCGCGCGATGCTGGCCAACACCGCCAACGGCAAGATCAGTTTCGAGCAGCATCACGATGCCGCCCTCGATCAGGACATGGTGGAAACCTATGTGCCGCTGAAGATAGGCAATGCCGAGCAGACCTTTGCCTTCGGCGTGGTAGTTCCGCGTGCCCTGCTGATGCAGCAGGCACGTGCCCTGCTGTGGACCATCATCGTGGTCGGCATCGTTGCCGCCCTGTTGCTGTGTGGCGCACTGTTCCTGCTGCTGCGCAGGTTTGTTTTCAAACCGCTGAACGAGGCAGTCAAGCTGTCCGACAACATCGCCGCCGGCAAACTCGACAACACAGTCAGCGTGCAACGCGATGATGAGCTTGGCGCCCTGCTCAGCTCCATGCAGCGTATGCAGTCGCAGCTGCAATCGGTGATCGGTGCCCAGCGCCAGATGGCCAAGCAACACGATGCCGGCACCATCAGCTATCGCATGGACGAGATCGCCTTCCCCGGCGACTACGGGGTGATGGTCAAGGAAAGCAACGCACTCGTCGCCTCGCACATCCAGACGTTGCTGTCGGCACTGGATGTCATCAAGCGCTATTCCAATGGCGATCTGTCCCTCGACATCGAACGCCTGCCCGGCGAGAAGGCCGTCATCACCGAGACGGTTGATGCAGTCAAGGCCAGCCTGTCGGCGATCAACAGCGAGATCAAGCGTCTGGCCGGTGCTGCCGCACAGGGCGACTTCTCGGTACGTGGCGATGCCAATGCCTACCAGCATGATTTCCGCGACATGGTCAGCAGCCTCAACCAGTTGATGGAAACCACCGACGGCAACCTGTCCGAGCTCTCGCAGCTGCTGCAGGCCATCGCCCGTGGCGACCTGACCGCGAAGATGCAGGGTGACTTCCACGGCGTGTTCGCCAACATGCGCGACGACGCCAACGCTACCGTCAGCCAGCTGACCGAGATCATCGGCCGCATCCAACACGCCGCCTCCAGCATCAACCTGGCCGCCACCGAAATCGCCACCGGCAACAGCGACCTGTCACGCCGTACCGAGCAGCAGGCCGCCAATCTGGAAGAAACCGCCGCCTCGATGGAGGAACTGACCTCCACCGTGCGCCAGAACGCCGAGCACGCCCGTCAGGCCAACCAGCTCGCCATCGGGGCGCATGGCGTCGCCAGCCAGGGCGGCAATGTGGTCGGTCAGGTGGTCACCACCATGAGCGCGATTGAAGCCTCGTCGAAGAAGATTGCCGACATCATCAGCGTCATTGACGGTATCGCTTTCCAGACCAATATCCTGGCGCTGAACGCGGCGGTAGAAGCCGCCCGTGCCGGTGAGCAGGGCCGCGGCTTCGCGGTGGTTGCCTCGGAAGTACGCACCCTCGCCCAGCGCTCGGCGGCTGCGGCCAAGGAGATCAAGGGCCTGATCGACGATTCGGTCGGCAAGGTCGGCGAAGGCTCGGTGCTGGTGCAGCAGGCTGGCGCCACCATGGACGAAATTGTCACTTCGGTGCAGCGCGTGACCGACATCATGGCCGAGATCTCGGCGGCCTCGCAGGAACAGAGCGCCGGCATCGACCAGGTCAATCAGACCGTCATGCAGATGGACGAAACCACCCAGCAGAACGCCGCGCTGGTGGAAGAAGCCACTGCCGCCGCGCGCTCCATGGAAGACCAGGCCAACCAGCTGACCGAGGCCGTGGCGGTATTCCGCATCGCCGCTGACAACACCGACAAGCCCGCGGCCAAGGCGCCGGCTGCTGCCGTCGCGCAGCACCGACAACAGCGTCTGCGCACGGTCGCCAGTAGCGGGCGTAGTGGCCAGGCAATGCGGAAGATGGATGTCGGAGACTGGCAGGAGTTCTGATCCAACCAAGCCAGTTGAAAGCCCCCGCCAGCAATGCCGGGGGCTTTTCTTTTCTTTTCTGTCAGCCCGCCGGACGAGATTCCAGATTCGAACAGGACACCGCGATTGATCGTAAGAGAGTTACTGAAATTCCGTGAAACAGTGAATAGACGCACATTCCTCACTTCGGTGCCGTCACCTAATTTTCCTGATGTCTTTGAACAGCTAAGTAATGTGATGTTGACGCTGAACATTGTGCTGAATTCTTCAGAATTCAGAGCAGATAGAACCCTACAGCGCAGTCAGATAACGCCGTTATCGGCTATGACAACGCCCGCATAGGCTTGCGGCGTGGACACTACGCTGTGCAAAGGACGGTTGAATAGCGACCCGCGCAGCGCCCAAATCTGCAGTCGATCCGGAGAGTCAGAGATGGAGTTCTTTCGCAACCTCAGCATCGCCAGAAAACTCGCACTTGCTTTCACCCTGACCACGCTGACCACGCTCGCCATGGGCGGCTTTGCCGTGCAGCGCCTGCACCAGGCCACCGCCCAGCTCGACCAGGTCAGCGCCCGCTACATGCCGGCCGTGCAGTATCTCGAGCGGATACGCGCGGATCTGGCCGAGATCCGCATCGCCGAGTTGTCCCAGCTTTCCCATCTCAGCGAACCGGCCTTTGTTGCCGAGTACAACCAGCGCATCATCGAGCAGCGGCAGAAGCTGGCAGAGCACCGCAAACAGTACGAAGCACTGCCCGCCGACAGCACCCAACAGGGCCTGTACGCCGAGTTGAGCAAGACCCTGGAGGCCTACTTCAGTGCCCACGCGTTGATGGAGAAGGCAATCAACGAGGGCCAGTTCGAACTTGCGCAGAACATCTCCAACGATCAATCACGCGTCAGCCGCCGCGACCTGTTTGACGCCGTCGAGAAGCTCAGCGCTCACGTTGCCAGCGTACTGGACAAGGAAGTGGCCGAAGCCAACGCTGCACAGACACGCAGCACTACTGCCATCATCGTCTGCATGCTGCTGCTTGGCCTGTTGTCCGTCGCCTTTGGCGTGGTGATCGTGCGCGCCATCGTGCGTCCGGTGAACGATGCACTGCGCGCCGCTGACGATGTTGCCAATGGTCGCTTGGACAGCAACATCGACAGCAGCCGCAAGGACGAAGTTGGTGCACTGCTTGCTTCGATGCAGCGCGTGCAGAACCAGCTGAAAGCCGTTATCGGTGCGCAGATCGAGATGGCCCGCGAACACGACCAGGGCGCGATCAGCTTCCGCATCGACGAAGCCCGCTTCCCCGGCGAATACGGGCGCATGGTGCGCGAAGTCAACACCTTGGTTGCTCAGCACATTGGCGTAAAGATGCGGGTGGTTGAAGTAATGCGTCATTACGCCCGCGGTGACCTGTCGGTGGACATGGACCGTCTACCGGGCGAGAAAGCTGCCATCACCCAGGCTATGGACAACACCAAAACCAGCCTTTCGGCGATCAACAACGAGATCAAGCGGCTGGCCCATGCAGCTGCAGCCGGTGACTTCAGCCAACGCGGCAATGCAGATCAGTTCGAGCATGATTTCCGCGACATGGTCGGTGGCGTCAACTCCTTGATGGAAACCACCGAGGACAATCTTGGGCACTTGTCGCGGCTGCTGCAGGCAGTTGCCCAGGGCGATCTGACCCAGCGCATGGAAGGCGATTTCCAAGGGGTTTTTGCCCGCATGCGGGATGATGGCAATGCCACCATGGACCAGCTGACCAGCATTGTCTCGCGCATCCAGTCGGCCAGCGGCAGTATCAGCCTGTCGGCCAGCGAAATCGCAACCGGCAACGACGATCTGTCACGCCGCACCGAGCAACAGGCAGCAAATCTGGAAGAAACCGCTGCATCGATGGAGGAACTCACCTCCACTGTCCGTCAGAACGCCGAGCATGCCCGTCAGGCTGATCAACTGGCGCGCGGTGCCGCCGAGGTCGCAGCACAGGGCGGCAACGTGGTCGGCAAGGTAGTGACCACCATGAGCGCGATCGAGGCCTCGTCGAAGAAGATCGCCGACATCATCAGCGTCATCGACGGCATCGCCTTCCAGACCAATATCCTCGCGCTCAACGCGGCGGTGGAAGCGGCACGTGCTGGCGACCAGGGCCGCGGCTTTGCGGTGGTTGCCTCGGAAGTGCGTACGCTTGCGCAGCGTTCGGCGGCAGCGGCCAAGGAGATCAAGGGTTTGATCGACACTTCGGTCGACAAGGTAGCCGAGGGCTCGCAACTGGTACGCAACGCTGGCAGCACCATGGACGAGATTGTTGCCTCGGTGCAGCGCGTCACCACCATCATGGCCGACATCTCCTCTGCCTCGCAGGAGCAGTCCACCGGTATCGACCAGGTCAACCAGACCGTCATGCAGATGGACGAAAGCACCCAGCAGAATGCGGCGCTGGTCGAAGAAGCCACCGCCGCCGCTCGCTCGATGGAAGACCAGGCGCATCAGCTCACCGATGCAGTGGCACAGTTCCGTCTGGCTGGCTCGGTAAGTGCATCGCTGGCCAAGGTTGCCGCCAGCCCGGACGCGGCACCGCCGCGTGGTCGTCCTGCGCTGCGAGCGATCCCGAAACCGGCCAGTCGGGCATCGGTTGCCAGCACGGATGACTGGCAGGAGTTCTAAACAAGCGATAGCGCTGGCGGGCAGGACCTCTCCGTCCTGCCTGCCATCGTCGGGCGTGCTGGCGCTACGCTACGCATTGTTGACACTCTACGGCAGCGGGCTTACCCACACTTCAGGCAGACGCACTGGGTCGCCCAGCAAGTCATCGCTCCGCTAAACACCGTGCTTCAGCCAGCGACGTACTCGCGCTCTGCGACGTCCGCCCCCAGCACTGACACACCCGGGAACACACCCGCCGGGTCATAACGCTGGCGCAGCCGTTGTAGTCGCCACCAGCTTTCCTCGGAGTAGCATCGGGCTACCTCCTGCGAGCGTGTCTCAAGGTCAAACTCATTGACGTAGCTACCGGTCGCAAACCTCGCCAGCTGGTCGTATACGCCACGCAGCCAATCCCGGTTCAACTCGTCCTCGTCGTCTAGGTTCCACTGCGCATAGGTAGAGACCGACATCCGCCCATGCAACGAGTACGCAGCGTCGCCATAGCTGTGTTCCGGTCGCATGATCACCAGCGAGAACGTCCTGGGCGAAGGCCGGGCGCGCATGCCCGAAAGCAGCGCTTCAGCGACCTGCTCCACCGCATTGGTCATGATGTTGTCAGCCCGGTAGCGCTTGCTGACCATCGCCTGCTCGGTCTGCCGATAGATGGGTTCGAAGCTGTCCAGCACCTGTTCGCCAAACTCCCCCACCCACGGATCCACATCCCCGCGCAATGCCTCATGCAGCGCGGTGGCCTGCGTGATGTCCTCGCAGAAGACGCTGGCACTCAAGGCTGCAGGCAATCCCTCCGCGCCACCGAGCGCCAACATGATCTGCATACGCGGATCGTCGCGACGTGTGCACAGTGCCCGCAGCACATGCTTGAGGTTGACCGCGTCCACTGGATAGCTGCGGGCCATCATCATGGTCGGCTTGGGCCACACCTTCAGATGGAAACGAACCACGGCGAAGAACAGGCAGGGACCTCCACCACGCGCCGCCCACAGCAATTCAGCATTCTCGTTCTCGCTTGCATGCAGCAATCGCCCGTCTGCAGTCACTACATCCACCGCAATCACATTGAAGGCGCTCATTCCACCCCAAGCATCGCAGTTGATGCCCAGCCCACCGCCGAGCAGGAAGCCCGCCAAACCCACTTTGCCGCCATGGCCGGTTGGGAATGCCAGTCCATGGGGTGCCAAGGCTTTAGATAGCGCGGCGCTGGTTACGCCCGGCCCAACCGTTACCCGCCGCTGCTGCACATCCACCTCTATCGCGTTCAGCGCCGACAGGTCCAGCAATACGCCGCCACGGTGGAAGAAACTACCGGCATAGCTATGCCCGGATCCCTTCAAGGCAACCCGTAGCCGATGCAGCCGCGCGAAATTGACACTCCTGACTACATCGTCGACGGATGCGGCGCGGACGATGTACTCGGGATAGCGCTCGAAGTCGCGCTTGTTCCATCCGGTGCTGTAGTACCAGCTCGCGTACTCGGCGTGATGGCGCGACCTGACCTTTCCCTCCAGCGCCTGTGAGAACGCACGAAAGTCGTCGGGCAGCATTTTCGGGTGCAACGGGTCCATGTCGGTTCTCCTGGATTGGCCAGATGGATGCGAATCAGCCAGCCACTGTGCTGGTCGCGGCGTATAACGGTAGGGGTTGCAGCCCGAGACGGGTCTTGATGCGTGCATTCAAGCGGCCGGCTTCGATAGTGCGGACTCCAGCGCCCAAAGCCCATTCATAGGCAAACGCGAAACTCACCGTATAGGGGCTGTAGTCGGTCAGGTCGTAACGCATGCCCGCCGACCATATGCACATCAGCGGCTGCTCGACGAAGCAGATCAGCCCGCCCACCACCTTGCCCTTGTCCTCGATCAGCACCAGTCGCACCAGGTCGTCACAGGTCCGCACGAACTGCGCCAATGCCTGCGCCGGAAAATACTGCGGCGTGCCATTGCGCGCGGTGGTCTGCTGGCACAGCTCGGCCAGCTGCTCCAGACGATGATCGAACGGTGGAGCGTGCAGCCCGACCTGGGCGTCGGCGATGGCGAACTTGCGCAGCTGTCGAGTCATTTCATAGCGGCCATCCTTTGGCAGGGCTTTCAGCACTGCGTCAAAGCCATCGAAGCGGGTCATGTCCATGAAATACCTGTCGACCAGGTAACGTACGTCCAATCCCTGCCCGGCCAACTGCTGCCGGGCCTGCTCGCGCGCCACGTTCAGAACCCCAACATAATGCGCATCCAGCGAATGGGCCAAGTCCTTCAAGGCCAGTACCAGTGCATCCTCGACATCCGCGCCTGGGAGGGCGATCACCTCGCTGTCGAAACAATGCATGACGTGACTGAACAACGCGCTCTGACCACGACCGCCTTCAATACCCGCCATCCGCGCCAGCAGCCCGAACGGATCCACCGTCCGTACCGATTGCAGATAGGCGGGCAGAAACCCCACCAGACGCCCTTCCGCTCTGGCCAGCAGGTAGTACGTGCCCTGGATGGACAGCAATGGCGAGCGTTCGGCTGCGCACAGGAAGCGCCAGTCATAGAAGAAAGAAGCCTGGCTTGCCCGATGAAACGCTCGGTACTCAGCCTGGTCCAACGCATCGATGGAAAGCCGCACTTCCACTTCAATGGACATTGCCCGACCCTCAGGATCGCCCAGTACCCCGGAGCCGGAGCCGGGACAGGAACAGGAAGATGGCGCGTGGACGGCGACTTCGCCGTCGCCGCAGAACACCCGCTAGCGGCTATCGTCGCTAGCGCTTGCGACAGGCAATGATTGCTGCATGTGGCTCATCCACGTAGGCCCGCAATGCAGGCGGAACGTCCGGCAGATCGTTGTCCTCGGCGAGCGTTGGATTGGACCATCGGATCGCATCCGCGCCAGCCTTGCGCAGCGATGCTTCAATCGCCTGTCGTGACCAGTACCAGGCATGCACACTGGCGTCGTACTGGCGATAGCGCAGATCCAGGCGCAGGCGTCCGCCCTCGGCATAAGGTTCTTCGCTGTCATCTGGCGTCAGCATGAAACCGCAACCTTGGTAATAAGTGGGCGCCGGCGCGTATAGCGGATGTATCGGCAAGGCAATCAAGCGCCCGCCGCTGCGCAGCGGTGCCAGCATCTGCGCCGTCATCTGATCCAGCTCGTCCAGCGTCGTCGCATAGGGCAGCACATAGACTGCCAACACCACATCGAACGCAGCGCTACCAGCCTCGCCCTGACTGGAGTGGAAACTGATGTCCAGCCCATCGCGCTGGGCGCAACGACGCGCATAGTCGAGCATGCCTTCGGCAAGGTCGTAGCCGACCACTCTGCGTGCACCTGCACGTTTCAACAGACGCGAGTAGTAGCCGCTGCCGCAACCAAACTCCAGAACATCCAGACCTTCCAGTGGGCCCAGCGCAGCAAACACGCTGGGCGTCTCGATGTACCTGCGGAAGGGCCATGTCGCCATGTCCTCGTAGAGCGCTCCCAACTGATCGAACTGATCTGCTGCTTCCCTGCTCATTTGCTGTTCCCTATTTATGAGGGTACTGCGGTGGAAGAAGTCGCAGATGCTCAGGGATCGCAATATGTAGAACAGTGCTCGATTTCACAAATTATCGATATTTCACACAACTCTCTCAAAGATGAAACCTGCGTTCAGCCGCCATCAAGCTGATCTAGTAGTGTCATTTCGATTATCCGCAAGCCGCTTACGTCGCAACGGCCAAGCGCCGTGCCACCGTCGGCAAATGCCCCGACGCGTGGCAGAACTCGTAACAGTCCGCCTAAAGATGCTAAAAAGGCGGCCGTTATCACACTTTGAAGCGCAGTGATCAGCGCTGCGCCGATCATCGACCCAACCGTAACCGTGTCCATGCCCGACCAAGAATCGCCCGCACCGACGCCTTCCCCGCACGCCGGCAATCTCTATGCCGACGACCGCTACATGGTGCGCAACCCGCATCAAGTGCGGCACCTGTTGCAGGCCATGATCGATCAACGCTCGATGATCAATGTGCACCCGGACGGGCGTGACCAGGCCTTCCCGTCAGCGGTATTGGACGTGGACATGCACCACCTGGTGCTCGATGCCAGCCCGGTACCCTCGATCAACCGCTCGGTCGAGACCGCAAGCGACCTGCTCTGCTTCGGCCAGGTCGACAAGGTTACGGTGCGCTTCCAGCTGGAAGGCCATCGCCGTATCGAGCGCGACGGCCATGTCGCCTTTGAGGTGCCGCTGCCGGAGGAGGTCTATCACCTGCAGCGGCGCGAGTTCTACCGCCTGGAAACCCCGGTCGGCGATTCGCCATATTGCGTCTTGCCAGACCCGGACGGCGGTGAAGCCAGCCGCTGGCGGGTACTGGACATCAGCGCCGGTGGCATTGCGCTGCTGCTGCCCCCCGACCAGAACCTGCTCAAGCTGCAGAGCCGCTACAGTTGCGTGTTGGAGATCCCCGAAAGCGCCCCGATCTCAACCCCGCTGGTGGTCTGCAACCTGCGCCAACAGAAGCAACCCAATGGCACGGAGATGACCCGCATCGGGCTGCGTTTCGATGACCTGCCACGCGGTGCGGACAACAGCATCCAGCGCTACATCTTCCGCATCGATCGTCTACGCAAGGCACGTAGCAACGGCGATTGAGTTGCCCGCCCCTCGCAGGCATTCGGATTTGAACTTTGCACGATGGCATTGACGCCGTCCAAAGCCGCGCAGCAGGCGCCCAGCATCTGCAGGCATGATCCAGGCCCCGGCAGGGCCGTGTCGCATGCCGATATGACAGAAAACCGGCACACTGAAACATGATGACGCGCACACTTCATGCGCCACACCAGATCACAGCGGAGCTTTCCCCGTCGGCCTCCTAAAGTCCCCACCCGCAACGCCGATACCGGTGCATCAGCCGCACCACACCGGCAGCCCGCCAGGACCAGGATCCGCCATGAATGACTCCCGCAGCACGTCCGCCGATACCACCGGTGGCGAGTACCTCAGCTTCACTCTCGGCAACGAGCACTACGGCGTGGATATCCTCAAAGTGCAGGAAATCCGCGGCTATGACGCCGTCACCCGCGTCCCCGATGCCCCCGACTACATCAAGGGTGTCATCAACCTGCGCGGCACCATCGTGCCTGTCATCGATCTGCGCCTGAAGCTGCGCCTGGATGAGGCCCGCTACGACGCCTTCACTGTGATGATCGTGCTCAACGTCGAGGACCGCGTTGTCGGCATCGTCGTGGACAGCGTTTCCGACGTGATCCCCCTCAGTGCCGAGCAGATCCGCCCGACACCGGAATTCGGCGCTGCCGTCGATACCCGCTTCATTTCCGGCATCGGCACCCAGGACGATCGCATGCTGATCCTGCTGGACATCGAGACCCTGCTCGACACCGCCGACCTCGGCCAATCGAGCGCTGCCGAAGAAGCGGCCTAAGCGAGCGTTTCGCTAAGCCGATCACAGTTTCACGCATGCGGCTCAAGGGAGGCATTTGCAGGCCGATAGCCATTGCATGCCCGTCCTCCCCGACCGGCCCTACTATCCCTTCCCGGAGTTTCCGATGTACAAGCATGTACTTCCGCTGTTCGCTGCCACCGTGCTGGCAACCGTTGCGTTTGACGCAGTTGCCGATGCCGAGATGATCCCGCCGGAGACCGCCGCGCGTTTCGCCGGCAAGGACGGCATGGTCTGCGGCAAGGTTGAAAAGGCCCGCTACGCCGAAGGCTCCGAAGGCCAGCCGACCTTCCTGCACATGGGCGGCATGTTCCCGCGCCACACCTTCTCGGCACGTATCGCCGGCAGCAACCGCAGCAAGTTCGGTTTTCCGCTGGAAACCCTGGAAGGCAAGACGGTCTGCGTGATCGGCAAGATCCAGCGCGACGCATCGCGCGCCGAAATCGAAGTGGCATCGCCGGCCAATCTGAAGCTGGCAAACATCAAGTAATCCGCCTTTCGTCACGCCGGCTCAGCCGGCGTGCCACCCCGCGCCTATGACATGGCGGGGCCTGTTCCCGGAGATCGCGCAAGATGCAGTGGATCAACTCGCTGAAACTGAAGCCGAAGCTGATGCTGACTTTCGGCGTCGTGCTGTTCGTCATGTTGTTGCAGGGCATCGTCGCGTATCGCGGCCTGCACTCACTGAACAACGCCACCACCGACCTCGCTGAGAAACGTACGCCCAGCCTCCGTACCACCGGTGAGTTGAGCGGCATGGTCAGCGAGTACCGCAACGCGTCCTATCAGAGTTTGATCCGCGCCAGCGATGACGTAAAAGCCGACGCCAAGACGCGCGCAACTGAACTGCGCATGCAGATCGATACCACCATCGCCGCGTATCCAAAGCTGATCGACAGTCCGGAACAGAAGAAACTCTTCGACACGTTTGTAGCCGACTGGAGCAAGACGGCGGCCTCGTACGACGCGGTCAGCGAGATGCTGGCGCTGGACCTGCCGGATGACGCCATCGATACCTTCGTCGGCGAAACCCGAAACCTGCACCGCAAGGCCTATGCGGCCCTGCAGGCGCTTGCTGCAAACGACAATACCCGCGCCCAGGCAGCCGCCAAACAGGCTGCGGAAACCTATCGCGCGTCAGCCCTGCTGATCATCATCGCAGTGCTGGTCGGCGGTGCCGCCGGCCTGGCACTGATCTGGTTGTTCGCCCGCTCACTGGTCAACGCAATGCGTGGCGCCGTGGATGTGGCCAATGAAGTTGCGAGCGGCAAGCTGGACGGCACCATCGACCTGTCCCGCGCCGACGAGGTAGGCGACCTGTTGCGTGCCATGCAGCGCATGCAGCGCGATCTGCGTGAGCGTATCGAACGCGAGCAAGTCATCGCCAACGAGAACCTGCGCATCCGTACCGCGCTGGATTATTCGTCAACCGGCGTGTTCCTGACCAACAACGATCTGGAGATCGTTTACGCCAACCGTGCCCTGCTCGACAAGCTCACTGAGCATCACGAGCAGATCAGCGGCGCGCTCAGTCAGTTCGACGCCAGCAAGCCGTTGATCGGCCAGCCGGTGACCGTGCTTGAACATCGCGGCGAAGTGGATGGCAAGGTTCTGGACGCATTGGACAAGACCGGTGTATTCAAGCGCGAAATGCGCTTTGGCGAGGCCGAGTTCGCGCAGACCATCTCAGTCATCCGCGACGACAACAATGTGCGGGTCGGCCACGTTGTCGAGTGGCGCGATCGCAGCACCGAAGCCCAGGTTGAGAAGGAAGTGGCCCGCATCATCGAGGCCGCCGCAGCAGGCGATCTCAGCGGTCGTATCGGCACCGCAGACAAGGATGGCTTCTTCCTGCAGTTGGCCAGCCAGATCAACGGCCTGCTGGACGCCAACGCCAGCAGCCTGGAACAGATCTCCGCCCTGCTGTCGGGCCTGTCCCGCGGCGACCTGACCGTACGCATGCACGGCGAGTACCAGGGCGTGTTCGCCACCATGCGTGACGACGCCAATGCCACCGCCGAGCAGCTGACCGGCATTGTCGGTCGCATAAAGCAATCATCGGTGTCGATCAACTCGGCCGCTACCGAAATTGCCGCTGGCAACAACGATCTGTCGCGTCGCACCGAACAGCAAGCTGCCAATCTGGAAGAAACGGCCGCCTCGATGGAGGAATTGACCTCCACCGTGCGCCAGAACGCAGAATCGGCACGCCAAGCCAACCAGCTCGCCATCGGCGCCGCATCGGTGGCCTCGCAGGGCGGTGATGTGGTCAGCCAGGTGGTGACCACCATGACCCAGATCGAGCAGTCCTCGCGCAAGATCGCCGAGATCATCTCGGTCATCGACGGCATCGCCTTCCAGACCAATATCCTGGCCTTGAATGCTGCGGTGGAAGCCGCACGTGCCGGCGAACAGGGCCGCGGCTTTGCCGTGGTTGCATCGGAAGTTCGTACGCTGGCACAGCGTTCGGCTGGCGCGGCAAAGGAGATCAAGGGCCTGATCGACGACTCGGTCGGCAAGGTCGCCGATGGTTCGGCACTGGTCCGCAAGGCCGGCACTACCATGGGCGAGATCGTCGCCTCGGTGCAGCGCGTGACAGACATCATGGCCGAGATCTCGGCGGCCTCGCAGGAACAGTCTGCGGGCATCGAGCAGGTCAACCAGACCATCGTGCAGATGGACGAAACCACCCAGCAGAACGCCGCACTGGTGGAAGAAGCCACCGCCTCCGCCCGCTCGATGGAAGAGCAGGCAGCGCAGCTTGCCAACGTGGTGTCGGTATTCCAGCTTGAAGAAGCCGCCACCGAGACCAGCAGCCCCAAGGCCCTGCGGGAAGCGGCAACCCGCCCTGCCAGCCAGGCTCCGGCACCCGCACCGCGTCGTCGTACCGCCAACCGTACCGCAGTTGCCGAGCTGGCCGATTCGGACTGGCAGGAGTTCTAAGCGATATCGTCAACGGCCTCGGCAGCAACGCCGTCCGCCTGAGCCATTGAGCAACCCCTAATCCGATGCCAGACCTCTGGCATCGGATTTTTTTTGCCCTTGTGGGAGCGGCGTAAGCCGCGAAGCAGGGAGATCACCAGATGGCACGGCTGGTAATCGTTCATGCACCGCCAGCTTCGCGGCTTACGCCGCTCCTACAGTGACAGCAAGCAGCAATCCGTATCACCACCGCAGTCGGGTGAACAGTTCCACGTCGCGTGTCTGGCCTCCCGCTTCAAAACACTCAACTCATGCCCCATGCGGCCGATAACCCGGTAACCCCTCACGCAGCGCCGGTACCGCAAGGTTGGCGGCAGATTCGATGAACATCGCTTCGCTCTGGAACAACTACATTTCCAATATTTCGGTCCGGCGCAAGCTGAACCTGCTGACCGCTCTGATCGTCATCGGCGTCGTAGCACTGTCAGTCATAGCGGCGCGCATGCAGTACCTGGACCTGTACGAAACCCGCAAGGAAGCACTGCGCGCCCAGGTGGAAATGAGCTACGGCGTTCTGGATCACTACGCCAAGGAAGCGGAAACCGGTGCGATACCGCTGGAAGATGCTCAGAAGTACGCGATGGCCGCGCTGCAGAAGATGCGCTCCGACGGCGACGTCAACTATTTCAACATCTATAGCAACAAGTACGTGCTGTTGATGCATCCGTTCCGCGCCGACCTGGTCGGCAAGGACATGAAGGACTTCCGTGACCAGGACGGCGTGCGCCTGTACTACGACCAGGTTGAAGCTGCACGCAAGGGCGGCGGCTACGTCGCCTACGTCTGGGCCAAGCCCGGCAAGGAAGGCATGGTTGGCAAACTCACGTATGCAGGCATGTACACACCATGGAACTGGGTGGTTTCAAGCGGCATGTACATGGACGACCTGCAGGCCCAGGCACTGAAATTCACCGCTGTTATGACGGCAGCCGGCGGCGTGCTGGTACTGCTGGTACTGGCGCTGAGCTGGATCATCGGCAACCGCATCGTGCTGCCGTTGCGCAATGCCACCGCCGTCGCTACCGCCATTGCCAATGGCCGCATGGACAACCGCATCGCTGCGCCCAGCAAGGATGAAACCGGGCAGCTGCTGAGCAGCATGGCGCACATGCAGGATCAGCTACGCGCTGTAATTGGTGCGCAGGCGGAAATGGCACGCCAGCATGATGCCGGCATGATCCGCTATCGCATCGACGCCAGCACCTTCCCTGGCGACTACGGAGTGATGGTGGAAGAGACCAACGTACTGGTCAGCAACCATATCGACGTCAAGATGCAGGTGATCGCGCTGGCGCAGCGCTATGCGGTTGGCGACCTCAGCCAGGACATGCCGCTGCTGCCGGGCGACAAGCGTGTCATCACTGACACCATGGCTGCAATCAAGACCAACCTCGCCGCCATCAACAGCGAAATCAAACGCCTGGGCAGCGCAGCTGCTGCCGGCGATTTCAGTCAGCGCGGCGATGAAGACCGCTTCGAGCACGACTTCCATGCAATGGTTCGTTCGCTGAACAACATGATGCAGGTCAGCGACTACAACCTCGGCGAGGTATCGCGTCTATTGCAGGCGCTTGCCGAAGGCGATCTCACCGTCAAACTGAGCGGCGACGCCCAGGGTGTGTTTGCCAGCATGCGCGAGGACGCCAATAGCACCGTCAGCCAGTTGGCCGGCATCGTCTCTGGCATCCAGCAGTCGGCGGACAGCATCAATCTCGCCGCCGGCGAGATCGCTACCGGCAATTCGGATCTGTCCCGCCGCACAGAAATGCAGGCCGCCAACCTTGAAGAAACCGCCGCATCAATGGAGGAACTGACCTCAACCGTCCGCCAGAACGCGGAGTCCGCCCGCCAGGCCAACCAGCTCGCCATCGGTGCTGCCGGGGTAGCCTCGCGCGGCGGCCTCGTGGTCGAGGAAGTCGTCACCACCATGGGGCAGATCCAGCAGTCCTCGCGACGCATCGCCGACATCATCAGCGTGATCGATGGCATCGCCTTCCAGACCAATATCCTGGCGCTGAATGCCGCAGTGGAAGCTGCGCGAGCAGGTGAACAGGGCCGCGGCTTCGCGGTAGTTGCCGCCGAAGTCCGTACCCTCGCCCAACGCTCTGCTGGCGCGGCCAAGGAGATCAAATCGCTGATCGAGGACTCGGTCGGACGCGTGGACGAAGGTTCGCAGCTGGTGCAGCAGGCCGGCAGCACGATGGGCGAAATCGTTACCGCAGTACAACGCGTCACCGACATCATGGCCGAAATTTCTGCAGCTTCGCAGGAGCAGTCAGCCGGCATCGAACAGGTCAACCAGACCGTCATGCAGATGGACGAGACCACCCAACAGAACGCCGCCCTGGTAGAGGAAGCCACCGCTGCAGCACGCTCGATGGAAGAGCAGGCGTCCCTGCTGGACCAGGCGGTTGCGGTATTCCAACTGAACGCACAGCCAGCAGCGGCAGCACGCCCACAATCACTCGCCCTGGCCAGCTGAGCGGACTGCCACCATGATCGATCTGGACAGCAACCAGCGTGATTTCGAGTTCAACGACCGCGACTTCCGTCGCGTCTGCGAGCTGATCCATGCCCGTGCCGGCATTGCGCTGGCGCCGGCCAAGCGCGACATGGTCTATGGCCGTCTGTCGCGGCGGCTGCGCAACCTGGGCCTGCATTCGTTCAAAGACTACCTGGACCAGCTGGAACAGCATGGCGGCGACGAGTGGCAGGCCTTCACCAATGCCCTGACCACCAACCTCACCTCGTTCTTCCGCGAACCGCACCATTTCGACAAGCTGCGCGAGGAGCTGCAGACACGTGCCCCAAAGGCGCCGCTGAAGCTATGGTCGTGTGCCGCCTCCACCGGTGAGGAGCCCTACTCCATGGCGATAACCGCCTGCGAGGCCTTCTCGTCGATGACCCCACCGGTGCGCATCATCGCCACCGACGTCGACACCCAGGTACTGGCCACCGCCAGCCAGGGCGTCTACGCGATGGATCGTATCGCCGGTTTGGATCCGGCCATGAAGCGGCGTTATTTCCAGCGCGGCAGCGGCCCCAATGAGGGCAAGTGCCGGGTAGTCCCTGCCCTGCGCGCCCTGATCGAGTTCCGCCAGCTCAACCTGCTGTCCAACCGCTACGACGTCGGCGGCCCGTTTGATGCACTGTTCTGTCGCAACGTGATGATCTACTTCGACAAGCCGACCCAACGCGGCATCCTCTCGCGGTTGATCCAGCATATGGACGAAGAAAGCCTGCTCTACACGGGTCATTCCGAGAACTACCTGCATGCTGCCGATCTGATCCAGCCGTGCGGCCGCACCTTGTACCGCCGCAGCCGCAGGAATGGCGCATGAAGAACCCGCAGCACTACCCCGATGAGGTCATGCGTTACCGCGACACACGGTTCCAGACGATTGCCGCCAAGCTGCTGCCAACCCAGTACCTGGTAGTGGACGACGATACCGCGTTGACCACCATCCTCGGCTCCTGCGTGGCGGCCTGCATCCGCGACCCCATCCTCGGCATCGGCGGCATGAACCACTTTTTGTTACCAGAAGGCAATATCGGTGACGGCGCGCCCGCGCGCTACGGCAGCTACGCCATGGAACTGTTGATCAACGACCTGCTCAAGCGCGGCGCCCACCGCAAGCGTCTGGAAGCCAAGGTATTCGGCGGTGCCAACGTGCTCAAAGGCTTCACCAGCAATCCGGTGGGAACCCGCAATGCTGAGTTCGTGCGCCAGTACCTGCGCGCCGAACACATCCCGATTGTTGCTGAAGATCTATGTGGCATCCATCCGCGCAAGATCTGGTTCTTCCCGATCACCGGCCGTGTCGTGGTACAGCGTTTGCCGCACGCACATGATGCTGAAGTGGTCGCCACCGAAACCGCCGTCCGCGCCCGCCTGTCGCATACCCCGGTCAGCGGTGGCGTGGAGCTGTTTGAATGATGCCGCAGGCACCCTGCCGGGTTCTGATCGTTGACGACTCGGCCCTGGTACGCCAGATCCTGACCGAGATCCTGGCCGCCGATCCCGCTATCGAAGTCATCGGCACCGCCGCCGATCCATTGCTGGCACGCGAGAAGATAAAACGGCTCAACCCGGACGTATTGACGCTTGACGTGGAAATGCCGCGCATGGACGGCCTGGCCTTCCTGGAGAACCTGATGCGTCTGCACCCGCTACCAGTGGTGATGGTGTCATCACTGACCGAGCGCGGTGCCGACACCACCCTGCAGGCCTTGGCTTTGGGCGCGGTGGACTTTGTCGCCAAGCCGAAGATCGACGTCGCGCGCGGATTGGACGCGTATGCCGAGGAAATCCGCAGCAAGGTAAAGATGGCCGCGCGCTCACGGGTACGGGCAATTGCCGGCGGTCCACGTCGGCCGCTGCAGCGCCCGGCCAGCGCCAGCAGCCTCGGCTTCCGCACCACCGACCGCCTGATCGCCATCGGCGCTTCCGCCGGTGGCACCGAGGCCCTGCGCGTGGTGTTGGAAGCGATGCCAGCCGATGCGCCTGCCATTGTCATGACCCAGCACCTCCCGGCCAGCTTCAGTACGGCCTTTGCAGAACGTCTGGACCGACATTCGGCAATGTCGGTACGCGAAGCCAGCGACGGCGAAGCCATCCTGCCTGGCCACGCCTACCTGCCTGCCGGCGGCCAGCATCTGCGTGTGATACGCGACGGTGCGCGCTGGCGGTGCCGGGTGGACGACGGCGTGCCGGTCAACCTGCATAAGCCGGCAGTCGATGTATTGTTCCGCTCCGTCGCGATGAATGCCGGTGCCAACGCCATCGGAGTGATCTTGACAGGCATGGGCGAAGACGGCGCACGCGGCCTGCTGGACATGAAACAGGCCGGTGCGACGACCCTGGCCCAGGATGAAGCAAGTTCGGTTGTGTGGGGCATGCCGGGCAGTGCAGTGCGTTTGGGCGCCGCCGATGAAGTGCTGCCACTGGATAGAATCGCCGAGCGGATTCTCGGCATCGCCCGCGGCTGATGCCACGGCCTTAACGGCCGTGGCTTTTGATCAGCCCGCCGCTTCAGGCGCGAACATGGCAGCCAGCACCGCGATAATGGCGGGCAACTCACTGGCAATGAACTGCGCGTTTGCAGTGACTTCGTCGGTCTCCACTTCAGCCTGATCGCAGAGAAATTCAATACGCTCACAGATGTCCATCAGATGCGTAACCTGCAACAGACGCATACCACCGTTGATGCGATGCACGAGGCTGGACATCTCCGCTGGTTCAAAGCTAGGCAACAACGCCAGCAGCTCGGTCAGATCACGCACGAAACTCCTATGCGCCTCAATGACCAGACTGCGTGTCATCCCGGCATCGCCACCGGTCAATTCCTGCAGCGTCTCTTCGATGTCGCTGATCTGTTGCTGGCTCGCCTGCACTGCGCTGATGCCTGTGCTCTCACCCAGGGTGACCAGCATGCTGGAAAGTGTGCTCAAGCTGACCGGCTTGAAAAGGCAATCATTCATGCCTGAGGCAATGCACCTGGCCCGCTCCTCGGGCTGCGCGTTGGCGGTGAAGCCGATGATCACGCATGGCGGCAGACCATAGGCCTTTTCATGTCGTCGAATTGCCCGTGCCATCTCATGACCATTCATCACCGGCATATTGCAATCGGTGACGACGACATCGACGCGCTCCTCCAACCAGCAATCCAGACCCTCACGTCCATCCGATGCGCTGCGCACGCACTGCCCAAGAAATGCCAGCTGCTGTGTCAGCAACGTACGGTTTGCGGAGTGGTCGTCAACCACCAGAACCTTCAAACTCGGATGTCTGGCATCCGCGGCCTGCGGAACCTCGTTCGCTCCCGGGACCGGTGGCAATACCTCCAGCGGTAGATTCAGCACGACCGAGGTACCTTCGCCCGGTGTACTGCGGATAGAGATGTCTCCCCCCATCAACTCACACAGGAACTTGCAGATCGGCAAGCCCAGGCCAGTGCCGCCGCGTGAGCTATGGCCATGATTGGCCTGAGAAAATGGATCAAACAGGCTCGCGATATCGGCATCGGCAATACCTATACCGGTATCGGCAACTTCCAGCTGCAGGCGCAACTGTGCCACCGCAACTGAAACAGCATTGACCCGGATGGTGACCCGGCCACGGTCGGTGAATTTGATGGCGTTGCCGACGAGATTGGACAGCACTTGCTTGAACCGCATCGGATCAATGGACACGTCGCAGTCCACGCTGGGATCAAGTTCCAGGATCAGATGCAGTGTCTTCTGGCGGGCCAGACCATTGAACACCCGCGTCACCGACTCGGTCATCTCACGCAGATTGGCCCGCTTCGGACTCAGGCTGACGTGGCCAGACTCGATGCGCACCACGTCCAGGATGTCACCGATCAACTCGAGCAGACCATGGGCCGAGTCATAGGCCACCGCGATGGCCGCCCTATCAAGGCGCCCTTGATCTGCGTGCTTCTGCGCAAGCTCGAGCATGCCGATGATGGCACTCATCGGCGTGCGGATCTCATGGCTCATGGTCGCCAGGAAGGTGGTCTTGGCCCGGCTCGACTGGTCCGCGGCGTTCAGCGCACGGCGCAGTTCTTCCATCAGATGCAAACGGTCACTCACATCGATCCAGCCACAGACCACGCCCTTGGCCTGCCCTTGTGAATCGAAGTAGGGGTAGATCCAGTGATAGATGCTCAGCACCCTTCCAGGCAGGTGCAGCGTGCGATCCACCTCCAGTGGCCTGCCATTGGCCATCACCCACAGATAGTCGTCATGGAAGCTCTGGGCTTCGAACGGATCGAGCTTGGCACCCTCCATCGATGTCTTGCCGATAACCTTTTTCTCGGTGACCGCCAGCATGTCAAGATAGTTGGTGTTGCAGGTAACCAATCTGCCCTGCTCGTCACGGACATATATGGGGTGCGGCGTTCCGTTGATCAGCGAGCGCATGAAATTCAGCTGCTCTCCCAACGCGTCCTCGGCCACCTGGCGACGGCGGTACTGCGAACGGATATGCACGTTCCATATCAACGACACCAGGATAAGCAGCAGTGCCCCAGCGGTAATCTTGTAGATCAACCCGCGAAAGTCAGTCCACGTTGCCGGTGATGCATCGGGCCGCGGCCGCCAGCGGTTCTGGAAGATATCCACTTCGTCCGGCGGAATCTGCAACATCGCTTTATCGATGATGCTGGCAAGCTCGGGCATGCTTTTGCGCGTAGCGATGGCCAACCACGCAGGCGTATCCTCCACTACGTCTGACACACGCAACTTGTCGTCATGCAGGACAGATGTGTAGTAGAGCGCCATCGGCAGGAATGCAATCGTCGCGTCCGCCTTGCCGTCTTTCACCAATTCCATTGCTGCCGCCAAGGTATCGGTCTCGATGAACTGAAAGTCCGATGCCGGCAACAACATTTCCTTCAGCGCATGATGAGCCGGCAGCGCGATGCGCTTGCCGCGAAGATCACTCAATGACAACGGACTGCCGGGTTCTTCGCGCGTAATTATCCCGAAAGAAGTCTGCACGAACGGCCGAGATAAGCTAAACCGCTGTGCTCGCGAAGGGGTCGGCACCAACATGGTCACATCTGCTGTTCCAGCCTCCAGTGCAGCCATCTGTTGATCGAGCCGGGATACCCGGACCGGTTCGAACTCCAAGCCGGTACGCTGCGCGATAGCGCGCATGATGTCAGCACTCAAACCGCTGAAACGCCCATCGGTATCAAAGTAGGAAAGTGGCGCCGTGTCATTGCTGGCGACGAAACGCACCACCGGATTCTCGCTGATCCAGCGCTGCTCTGCAGGCGTTAGTTCTATCCGTGCCGATGGTACGATCCCGCCACCACCGGACCAACGCTTCAGAATCTCACTCCCATGGGTCTGTTGAAGCTGCATCAGCGCAAGGTTGATGACGCGTTCCAGGGTCAGCGCATCCTCGTGCACCGCGAATGCAAAACCGCCGGTATCGGTGCGCGGATCCGCAATCGTTCGCACATAGTTGAAGTAACTCAAATTAACCAGATAGTTGCTGGAAACCGCATCCCCCAGATACAGATCCGCACTACCAAACGCCAGCGAGGCAAGCGCTTGCTCGCGTGAACGGTAGGTGGAGATGATCGCATGCGGGTACAGATCGCGGATCTGGATTTGCGGCAGATAGTCCTCGGCTACCGCGATACGCATACCAGCCAGCCCTGGCGGCATGTGCCTACGCTCTGCTTTGCGCACGTATAGCACCGGCGTATCTTCAACATAGCGCTGTGTCAAACGCACCGCATGTTCTGCGAGTTCGTAGTTATTGGCACTGCCAACCATGTCGACCGCGCCGCTTTCAACCGCACGCAAGGCAGCTGCTCGGTCCGGATAGCGAACAACCCGCAATTTCACGCCAAGCATTTCACCGATAGCGCCAAACGCATCGGCGGTGATTCCCTCATAGCAGTCATTGCCTGAGAACACTTCAAGCGGCATAAAGCTTGGCGGGGCAACACCCATCACCAGCGTACCCTTGGAGCGCAGCCAATCGCCATCCCCTTTTCCAAGCTCAAGCGCAGTGTTTGGCATATTGTTGCGCGCCAACAAAGTCACGTCTCTGACCGCCTCAGAGGCAGCAAAAGCGGAACCCGCCAACAGCAATAGAAGGGCAGCGAGGACCCATGCCGCACAGATCAAGCGGCGCCTCAGCATGATGTGCAGCATGGTTGCGATACTCAGAAATTCAATCAGCCGGTGGCGAGGCTGTGCTGCAGCTTGAACAGCTCTGCATCAGTACGGACGCCAAGTTTTCGGAACGCGGCTTGTTTTTGGCCGCTGATGGTCTTCATGCTGCGCATGAACTTGCGTGATATCTGCGAAACAGACATCCCGTCCAGACAGCAGCGCAGTACCTCACGCTCCTTGGGCGAGAGCGAAGGATCATTCAGCAGGCGCTGCGCGCCTTTTACATCAGGAGATGTGCGTCCCGCGGGCAGCGGCTGCCGTCCAAGACGGTAAGCCAGCCCTGGCGATACATAGGTTTCGCCCGAGGCAACCTTACGAATGGCCTCAACCAGTAACTCTGCGCTTTCTGACTTCCCAAAGAAGCCGTTGGCGCCAACACTGAGCGATAGATTGACGACGGATGGCGTCTCCGTCGAGGACGAAATAAGTATGCAAAGCGTAGGAAATCGACGACGAATCAATCCGATAAGATGCAAACCGTCCAGCTCACTTGCACCCAGTGCATAGTCAAGCACCAGCAGATCTGCTGGAGTATCACCCAATGAAGCAAGCAGATCCCGACTGTTCGAGTAAACACCAACAACCTTCATATCTGCTTCGCGTGACAAGCGCAGCTCCAACGCCATCTGTATTAAATAGTGGTCATCCAACACCGCAACGCGGAGTGGCGCCATCACTGACCATTTCACTGAATCAACTCCTCTACACCGCAAATCCCAGCAACACCAAGCAGGTTCCAGACAGCATGCTGGTTAGTGCTCCCCATCAACCCAGGCAACAAGCCAGAACGATCGTTCTGTTCATCCAAAATGGATGCAGCCCTTGATCCAACGATTGGGGCCATTTCCTTCATTCAAGGCGCCGCTGCCTGACGCACTTCCACGCGCAGCACAATCCTGCGATTTGGCGCATAGCAGACACGCTGTTGTTCAGCACTACCGTAGCAACCGTGCTTCACCAGCGTTCGGCTACCAGCGCTAGTTGAATGCGCCATCGACTGCGGAACACCGTGGCTGATCAAGGCGCTGCGAACGCTGTCAGCCCAACGTTGGCCCAGCAGCTGATTGTCTGCCGAGGCACCCATCGGATCGGTATGTCCCTCTACTTCAACACGGCTTATCTGCGCGCCTTCATGCTGCAGATCTACAAGCAGAGATTGAATGTGGTCGCTGCCATACGCACTGATTCCGTTCAGGCCATTGATCATCGAATCAGCTGAAAGAACGTACTCGCGAACTACCGACTTTGGTGCATCCAGATAGCGATAGTGACGACAAGGCTCAGCCATGGAAGCACGCGATAGCAGGTGGTTCTGCTGCAACATCCCAATCAGTTCTGTGGAAGCTATTGTCTTGGTCACGGGCAACGGTTGATTGCCGCCCTCCTCCCGAACCTTTAAGTAGTAGGTCGCGCCGCCTTTCAACGTCGCTGCGTATAAATCGTCATTCTTTCCCGCGTAAATTGGAGCGTCATCAAGGTAGGAACCCAAGATGTGGCGGCCAGGCACCAAACAGAAAGCGGTATAGCTGCCAGGGTTCAGCGCGGTGATGAACTCCCTGTCCAGATAGACGTTCGCGACTGCGGCGCCGTTGGCATCTACGGAGCGGTAGTAAACAACTTGAGCTTGGTCTTGCCCTACTGCCCCCACCTCTGAGTACAGCATGTCAGATGTGCGGTCACGCTTCGCCGCTGTGGGACCTCCCGCAGATGCTGCACTTGCAGCAGTGAGCAGAACCATTACGGCCACACCTTTTATACGTTCAACTACCGCGCAGCACATCTGAGCATCACTCCGTCGCGCCCGCTCACTCCAACTGATGCGGCGGTGCATATATTCAATATGGAGCGGCAACCCAACGCCGCCGTTCAGTACCCGAGCCTTACTCGCGATGCGCGTATGCCTGAATGACAACGCGGCGATTCGGCGCATTGCAGGCAATCAAACGTGCACGATCGCCCTGACAGTTGTCGACCAACAGCTCGCGATAGCCTTTGGAATGAACGGATATGGCGCTCACAGACAAACCACTCTCGGCTAGCATCTTCTGCACCGCCTGCGCGCGCAGCATTCCGAGCGCATCATTGGCTGCTTCGCTACCGATTGGATCGGTGTGGCCTACCACGTCAATCCGATCAAGCTCTATGCCGACCTTCTTCATCTGGCTTGCAATTGCAGCAACGGCGCCACGGCCATCGTCGCGGACGTCGGCATAACCGGCCTTTCCAAACGCAAACAACACGTCGGCGGACAGGTTGTATTCCAAACGCTCTGCTGTGGCAGCATATCTGCAATTCAACATGGCAGACGCCCGCGACAGGACGTGAACCTGACGCCGGCTGCCAGCAAGTTCACGCTCCGCGTCCGAACGAGTGACCGCCGTTGGCAACAACGCACCGCCCTCGTCCACTTTCAGGAAATAGGTCGTACCAGCTTCCAGCGTTGTTCGCGGCTGCGCCGTCTTGCCCTCATAGTGCGGTGCATCGCCAAGTACGGCATTCAGTCCGTGTGCACCAGGCGTTAAGCAGAACACGGTAAAAGCGCCCGGCAAAAGGCTGGTATGAAACTCGTTGTCCACATACACGTACGTTGCGCTGGCCTGCTGACCAGCTGCTCCAGCACGGTAATAGACGACCTGGCTCTGATCGGCAGCCACTGCTGGTACCGATTGATAGGAATCGCCAAAAGTCGACGCGGGAATTTCCGCATGCGCGGCGGCATACACAAGAAAGCAAGCCGTCGCCCCAGCAACCGCCGATACCGCGCGTTTCATCGTTCCATTCAAAGACATACCATATTCCTCACTAGCAAAATTTCGGCCCGCCACTCCGCGTAAAAGCGAACGATTCGCCTTTGCGGCGAAAGGGCCACCATTTCCAGACTCATAGATAAAACCGGCAGTTCAGCAGCGCACGTCGAAACGCTTCGACGTGCCATGAGCGGCCGCCTCGTTGCTACCAGTATGTTTGTCGACAGAGACTCCATACATAGGGAAAGTCTCAAAATTCAGTTCGCCGTCGCATATGGCGCGACGTATCGGAAAAGAGGCCACAGTGGCATCCACTGTTGCCATTCAAGTAAATACCGCGTGGCAAACGAGGCAGTTACCTGTCAGCACTGAGCCAGCTCAGCAGCGTTCCTGCGCTTGCGTACTGCCTGACTACCGCCTGGTACCCATCAAATCGGCTGGAAACTTCACCAACCTGGTTGTTGTAGTGTTCGCTTTCCGAAGACAGTACATCGAGCAAACTACGCCGTCCCAGGTGATACCACTGGTCATAGAACGCTGCGCGAATCTTGTCCGATTCCAAAGACAAGCCACGATAGAGATCAGCGCGATCGGCCAGCGAACGAGCATCCTGGTTTGCTGCGCGAATACGGTATTCCAGATCCTGCACCTGTTGTTCGGCAGCCATCCAACCTGCTTGAGCGCGCTGCCGCGCTGCTTGTTCCGAAGCGCGACCTGAGCCACCACGAAACGCGGACCAGGATAGCGTCACACCGGTCTGCCATGCGGACTCGCGCCCATAGATGTCATCGCCGGAATTTTTGCCAACCACCCAGTTAACCTGCGGCAGAAGCGCAGATCGCACTGCAGCGGCCTGCATATCTGCCGAGCGCGCCGATGCTCTGGCCTGCAACACGGTGGGGTGATGCAGCGATGCGGCCAGCAGCCAATTCAGTTCCGGAAGTCGAATATCCCAGTATTGCGAACTCGGCAGGCTTGGCAGCGCACGGTTACCTACCATCCTGCGCAGATTGATCTCGATATCACGCGTCTTGGACTCTGCTGCACTACGCGATGCTTCGGCCTGCAGCAATCGTGCCCTGGCCTGGATCAGCTCGCTCACTCGGCCAGGATCGACAGCAACGATGCCTTCAAGCATTTTTACCAGCTCCGCCATGCGGTCCACATAGCGCTGGCTGGCTTCCACAATGATGCGCTGCTTGGCAAGTTCAACCAGATTTGAGGTTACATCGTACGCTGAGGACTCCAACTGCGCCTGCACCGCAGAGTCCGCAGCGTCAGCAAGGTAGCTGCGACTTTCGATGGTCTTGCGAACTCGCCCCCAGTCGAACAGTGTGGTGGTTATACCCAAGCTCAGTGACGGATCGCTGGGCCCCGAAGCGGCGCTGGAGCCAAACTCACGGGAAAGCCCACGAGCACTGATGTCCAACTGCGGATAGCGCTGACCTCTTGCTTCGGAGATATCAGCCTTGGACGCAGCATGTTGCGCCAACGCGCCGGCAACCGCCGGGCTGCGCCCACTCGCAGCATCAACCATGCTCAGGAACATGCTGCGCAGCTCAGCCTCGGGCACCTCGCCCCCCCTTGTACCTGGCGCACCCTGCACGACGACGCCAGGCGCAGACAGCAAGGCACTCAATCGTACGATCGGCGCAACCAAAGCCTCAGCCGCCGCAGGAGCAGTCTCGCTGGTAGCATTCGGCATATCTACCCGTGCGAGTGGAAGGCGCTCAAACACAAGTACATCCTCCAACAACCCATCAGACACTGGAATCGCCAAGCTTTCGCGAACCGAACGCACAACACCAGAAGTTGAATCAGCCTTTGAAGCTCCAGCACCGACCTGGCGCAGCTGCGAAGCGAAAGGTCGCGCGTCGGCAGCAACTTCACTTGCAGTGCTAGCCGGGGCAACCTGCTCGAACCGAAGAAGCTCATCTTCAGCCGTTGCGTTCCCACTCATGACCGCCATGCTGGCAAAAGCGATGACTGTCCAGGTAACAACGGGCCTCTGTGCCGTTCCCGTCCCACCGGAAGCCAAGCACTTATCGAAACTGCTCATCCACTACCTCAAAAGTATTCGTATCCAGAACAAGGAAGGTCGTGTGCTCGGAAACAGCTGCCATCGCTCGTGTTGGGACGTCGAACGCGCAACGCTGCTCCAACCCCTATTACCCAGTCCTGCCGCTAACCTACGTTTACGCCAGTACCGCGTCGCCTAAGAAATTTCCAACGCGTTGCAGCTTCGTAACAGGCGAAGACAGGAATCCGCTGCCCCCAGATTCGCGGAACACGTCCTTGATGCTTGGGCTGAAAGATTCATCCTCATAGAATCCAAAGTCGTGCTTGCACCCCGTAAACGTTGCTGAATCCACTGGCGATATGACATTGGAGCTTGCGTTCCACACGCACCGGCTCCCTGCATCCAGATTCCACTCGGACGCAACGTGCCTTTCCACCTCAGCAGAGCATGGCTTCATGGCGAAATACCCCCACTTGTTCAGCACAGCAACGGCAAGCCTCCATTCCACGCATCGGCACATGGAAGATGCTGGAATAGCGGAAAGTGCAGCTCTGAAAATCATCCACTGAAGGTATCTTCGGGCGTAATCTCTTGCTGTATACGACCAGCAGAGCAGTGGCTCGATACGCCCCTCAAGACGAGATGTCCAGCAACCAAACATCGCTGCTGGAGACTCCCTTTCGGGTGGCGCAAGAGCGTCTGACGAACGCATTGGAAAGGCCCGGAGTGTCTTTTGACTATCCTCCGGACCCTTCTTTCGTCAAACGGCCATATGCTGCTCAAGCGGGTAAGCAATCTCACTCACGACTACGGGGTACCACTCGGTATCGATCGCCTGATTGCTGCTGACCACCCAGCTCTCCTGTTCAACTGTTTCGATGGAGGACTGCTGGTTGACAGCCTGCACTGGATCGATCGCGGGGTCGCGCAGCACAGCGCCCTGGCTGAAGAGCTCAATCCCCGCTTCAACCAGAAGATCGTGCGCCGGGACAAGCACCTCAGCACTGCCATCGTTCGGTGCGGACCTGATCGCCATCGCAACGACAACTACCCACTGCTCAGATGCGTCGCTTATGTTGCCCGCCACATCGAAGGATTGGAATGTAAAGCGATGTTCGCCGTACGCCAAACGCTCGGCGGTGTACGTCCACCCACCGTACTCATCGACTGTTGCGAAGCCAACTTCTTCGCCACTATTGAAAACGATGATGGTCGAATTCGGCTCCGCCCTGCCAACAAAGGTAGGAGTCCGGTCATCGGTGGTCTGCCCGTTCTCAAGGTCTCCCATCCATGCACCAGCGTTATCCTTTACAGCGTCGATAACCGGACGATCGGGAGCGACAGTGTCGACGCGTACGGCATAGGTGTTGCTGACCGCACTCTCAGCACCACCTGAACTTACAGCGATTGCAGAGAAACCGTGCAGTCCTTCCGTCAACGCGATTTCCGGAGTGAAGCTCCAGCGCCCGTTGTCACCTACCACGATGCTTCCGAGCAGAGTTTCGCCGGATCTGACCTCAATCAGCTCTCCCGCCTTCCCGGTTCCGTTGATGGTCGGGTTCGCATCATCGGTACTGCCGCCATTCTGGAGAATGCCGGTGTACTCGCCAACGTCATCCCTGACGTTGGTGATCCTCGGGATCGTCGGAATCGAGGTATCGACGATAAAGTCAAAGGTATCGGAAGGTGCACTCAGATTGCCGGCTGCATCCAAGGCTTCAACGCTCAGTGTATGCACGCCATCATCCAAGGCTGCGGACAACACAAATGTCCAGCTGCCATCACTAGCTGTCACGGCACGGCCAATCTCAATCCCACCGTCCTTGATGATCACTATGCAGTCGCGTTCGGCGGTACCGCTGATTGTCGGCGTGGAATCGTCAGTCATTCCGCCCGAGGCGACGCTGCCCGTACGCGCGCCATGATCGTCATACACCAGCTCGATTGCTGGCCTATCCGGTGCGCTCGTGTCGATCAAGATGTCGAATACCTCCGAGGGCGCACTAACGTTACCGGCACCGTCTTCAGCTTTCACAGTGAACTCGTGCGCACCATTGAGCAACGGCGAACTTGGCGTGAAGCTCCACTCCCCGTTCATGCCGACCGTGGTGCTACCCAGCAGACTGCCGTTGTCATAGATGTGAACCTCGCTATTGGGCTCAGCCTTGCCGGACAGCGTCGGCGTGGTGTCATCCGTGCTCTGGCCAGGACTCAGCGCGCCCTGGGGTGAACCCACATCGTCATGTATCTGATCAATCGTCGGCTTGCCCGGGCCAGTAAGATCGATGGTGAAATCGAAGAATTCGCTGTTGGCGCTTTCACCATTGGCCGCCGTGGTCACGGTTGCAGACAGGCTGTGCAGGCCTTCGCTCAAACCAAGGCTCGGCGTGAAGCTCCACTTGCCATCAGTGCCAGCCAGGACCTGCCCCAGCAAGGTACTGCCTTCGTAGACCTTTACGGTACCGCCCGCGGTGGCTATGCCATACAGGGTGGGAGTGACGTCATCGGTGAGACCGCTTGTGCCGATCTCGCCTTGGATAGTGCCAACATCATCGGTGGCACCATCGATGCGGACGACTACGACATTCGTGTTTACTTCGAAATCTATCGCTGGCGACCTAGGAGCAACGTTCCCAGCCTTGTCCACCACTTCGTAACTCAAGCTGTGCTGACCATCAACAAGCACCGGGGAGGGGGTGAAACTCCACTCGCCACTTGCGTTGGTAGGCACTCGCCCGATCACCATCGCTCCGTCATAGATGACTACGGCCGCGTTGGCCTCAGCCTTGCCAACGAACGTCGGTGTGTTGTCGTCGGTCGTCATTCCGTCAACGATCTGGCCAGTGATCTGACCCACGTCGTCCCACAGCGCTGCGTCCGCCGGACCCGGCTGCACCGGCGCGGCGGTGTCCACAATGATCGGGTACGGACCGGTTGGATCACTGCTATTGCCCACAGCATTGGTGGCCACCGCAGTAATGCTGCGCAGGCCGTCAGCCAGGTCGGCGGTTGGCGTATAGCTCCATTCGCCATTTGCGCCAACAGCAGTACTGCCGGCCAACGCGCCGTCGATATAGATCGATACCTTCGTACCCGCTTGCGCGGTACCGTTTATTGTCGGGCGCGCGTCGTCAGTCACGTCGTTCTTCTGCAACGCACCGGTAACCGAGCCGATATCATCAACCACCGAGGTGATTGCCGGAGTAGCCGGCAGCTCCGGACTGCCCAAGGTCAGGTCGAAGTTGTTGGATCGCTCACTGGCGTTGCCTGCGGCATCGATCGCTTCGGCAGTCAGCTTGTGCGGGCCCAGCCCCATCGGCAAGAACGGCTCAAACGACCACTTGCCCTCGGCATCGGCGATGACATGCCCGATCTCCAGGCCATGATCCCTGATGACCACCTTGGCAAATGCCTCCGCGCTGCCGCTGATGGTCGGCTTGGAATCGTCGGTCCAGTCACCCGAGCTGAGGGGGCCCATCTGACTGCCTTGATCGTCGTTCACCAATTCAATCACCGGAGGTGCCGGTGGGGCTGTGTCGATGGTGATGGCGAAGCCGTCCGAATGAACGCTGGTGCTGCCTGCTTTGTCCTGTGCGGTAACAGTGAACAGATGACCACCGTCCAACAGTGGCGGACTTGGAGTGAAACTCCACTTGCCTGCGGCGTCAGCGACGGTGTTTCCGAGCAGATTGCCCCCGTCATAGACCCAAATGGTACTGCCAGCCTCAGCCTTGCCAGATATCGTTGGCGTGCTGTCATCCGTGCTCTGGCCCTGGCCAAGCGCGCTCTGCAACGTTCCCCTGTCGTCATACACCTGCTCGATCGTCGGTTTTTCCGGAGCGGTGATGTCGACAACAAAATCAAACGTCGCACTGCGGTCGCTCTCGCCTTTCGCCGCGGTGGTCACTGTGGCAACAAGGCTGTGGGCCCCTTCGCTCAGGCCAACGGCTGGCGTGAACTCCCACTTTCCGTCCGCACCCGCAGTTGTCTCGCCCAGCAACAACGTGCCTTCATATATCTTGACGGTGCCACCGGCAGTAGCCGTACCAAACAATCGCGGCTGGGTGTCATCGGTAACGCCGCCGCTCATGAAGGTTCCCTTCACAACGCCGGCATCATCCTCGGCAGCGTATATTTCAACCAGCTCAGGACGTGTATCGACCAGGAACTCGGTCGTTGAGGACTTCTCGCTGGTATTGCCAGCACGATCAACCACGACGTAGTCAAGGATATGCAAACCATCCTCGAATCCCCCGCTGGGACTAAAACTCCACTTACCGTCGCCGGCAACCGCTGCACGGCCGACTTCCACGCCCTTGTCGTAGATAATCACGGTCGCGTTCGGTTCCGCCCTGCCATCAATGACTGGGCGATTGTCATCGGTGATGGTGCCGTTGCCGATCTGGCCCTGGATGCGCCCCTCGTCGTCCGTCATACCGATGATGACGGGAGTATCGGGCGCAATTTTGTCGACAAAAATTACGTAAGGAGCGGATACGTCACTGTACTCGTCATCCCCATACTCATACATCACGGAAATCACGTGGCGGCCGTCAGCCATCGGAAGTCGCGGCACGAATGACCACGCCCCATCAGCACCGGCCGCGACAACACCGATGAGTTCCGCACCGTTGTAGATATGGACCAGCACGCCGCTTTCAGCCTTGCCAACGATCTTCGGGCTTCCGTCATCGGTGAATCCACCATTCGGAATATTGCCTTGAATCGCGCCCTGACCATCCAGAATGCTGTCAATGGCTGCCTCCACCGGTTGGCCAAACGCAACAGCTTCACTCACGTCCAGCGCTTCGACAGCATCGCTACCACCACCAGCGGATGCGGCTTCACGCTGGTACACGTCGACAACCGCGAAGACGTCAACCGGCGTAACACCGTTGCTTTCCGCTGCGTCGTGCACGCGCTCGATATCCACCAGGGGTTTGGCTGGCAATGCTTCTGCAGCAGCCATTCCGGCCGCGAAGCCGACCTGCGCATCGCCAACAGGCTCCACCTCCGGTACAACCGATGCTGCGACCATCGGCGGCGCCGGCTCGAACCCGGTAGCGGGCGACAGCGCAGATCCATCTACTGCGAACAATAACGAACTCGGCACGGCGGTGGACGGCGTCGACGCCAGTTGTAGCAATACTCCCCCCGCAACTTCTGCTGCGGAAGCTTCCGTGGCCTCATCGGTAACCAGCCTGTACGGCTGGTAATTCCCGCCGGTGCACAAACCAAACAACTGCGCATGATTGACAAAGAAACCTTCGATGATCAGAACGTCCCGCGCGGAACCGCCGGACTCTTCAGCCAGCAACAGGTTGTTCGCCAAGCGTTTGATGATCATGCCGTCCGCCGCACCCCGGCTATCGGCACCAGCCAGAATATAGCGACCGCCAGCCAAGGCATGGATACTAGGTGTACTACCCGCGTCCGCCTCCTGCAGAACAAGGTTCTGGGCCACGGAACCGCCATTGAGCACAGATAAGATAGCAGCCATTTGATGATCCACCTTTGTTGTTGATTTGTTGAGCGAAACTGCGGCCGGACTTACACCCAGAAGCGCAGATTCCGTCGAGTACTTTTCAATTCCGTCCCAACTGCCCTGCGCACCCAGGAACTGCGCCATGTGCTGCTTACTTGAGAGCAGGCGCACACGCCAAAGTTTCGCTGACGTTCGTTGACACCGCGCGATGCAGGCGCGGAAGGCACATACCGAATCACATTATGTTTTCTGAGCAGTGCTCGACATGTAGGAGAATCCTCAAATTTCATATCGCGAGAACTACCACGGCGACCAAGCTCGTATCGGCACGCTGGAAATAGCTAGAAACGAATTGGTTGATTCGCGCATCGCGGAGAAGCGCGTCTGCGCCTCTCCGTGGCATAGCGAAATTGGGCTTTGTGGCGTTGGAAATAATCTGGGATACAAGCATTGAAACGCAGCTCCCGAGCCCGTCGCCCACTCCTTCAGCGGCAAATTTCGGCAGTCCTGGGCTCGAGCCCACCTGTATCCACTCACCACGATCATTCAACCCTGGTAACCAGCCCCCCCGAACCGGGGGCCTCGAAACCCGGATCAATCATTCAACTGCTGATCCAGGAGATTGACGCCTTCTATCGTGTTCCGAACCAAACAGTCGGACCCAACCTGCATCTCACCTGACGTTGTTGCCCAGCTGTCCTGCAGGGTGTCTCGATCGGATAGGCCCAATGCGGAAATCGACAGGACTTCCGCGACCCCGACATCGGTGGCGTCTGCGTTGAATATACTCGCCTCGCCATCCACCAACAGATCGTTCACGGAAAGCAATACTTCCGTCCCACCATCACTACCTATCGAACGAACTGCCGCTGCGACCACCACAGTCCAGGTCTCTGATGCGTCGCTCAAGTTGCCCGCAACATCGAAAGACACGAAGGTGAAACGGTGCTCGCCATACGCAAGTGGCTCGGCTGTGTACTTCCAGTTTCCATTCTCATCAACGGAGGCGAAGCCCACTTCCTCGCCATGGTTGAAGACCATGATGGTCGAGCTTGCTTCCGCCTTGCCAGAGAACGTTGGCGTCCGGTCGTCGGTGGTCTGGCCGTTCGCGAGATTTCCGGTCCATACGCCCGCGTTGTCATGAACGGCTTCGATGATGGGGGCGTCGGGAGACACCGTATCAACGCGAATCTGATAGCTGTTGCTGACGTCACTCTCAGCGCCACCTGCGCTCACCGCGACAGCAGTGAATACACGCACGCCGTCAGCAACTGGCGTTGTCGGAGTGAAGCTCCAACGGCCGGTGTCAGCAACCACAACGGTGCCCAGCACATTCCCATCCATGCGTATCTCGATGGTTTCGCCGGCTTTGCCATTGCCGTTTATCGTCGGCATCGCGTCATCGGTTGTGCCGCCATTGAGCAGGATTCCGGTGTATTCACCGACGTCGTCACGGATGTTGGTGATTTTTGGCGGGGTGGGAATCGCGTCATCTACCGAGAAGGTGAACTCGTTGGAGGACAAGCTGCTGTTGCCTGCAGCATCAATAGCTTCAGCGCTCAAGGTGTGCGCTCCTGCTGCCAGTGCTTCAGCCGGCTCGAAAACCCACTGGCCGCCCGCATCCGCCACCACACGACCGATCTCAGTTCCGCGATCCTTGATCACAACAGTGCTGTTCGCCTCGGCCTTTCCGCTGATGGTTGGAATGACGTCATCAGTTGTCTCGCCCTGGCTCAGGTTGCCGGTCTTGGAGCCCTTGTCGTCATACACCGTCTCGATGACTGGCGCATCCGGCGGGAGCGTGTCGACCACAATCCCAAACACAGGCGACGCATCACTCTCGTTGCCCGCCTTGTCCTGCGCCGTTACGGTGAAGTCATGCGCACCATTGAGCAACGGCGGACTCGGGGTGAAGCTCCAATCGCCATTGCGATCGGCCGCTACGCTCCCCAACAGACTGCCCTTGTCATAGATGTTTACCGTGGTGCCCGCATCGGCTTTGCCCGACAAAGTCGGCGTAGCGTCATCCGTATGCTGCCCTTGGCCTAACGCGCCCTGCGAGGCACCGACATCGTCGTTGATCTCTTCAATTGTTGGAAGGTTCGGCGGGGTCAGGTCGACGGTCAACTCGAACGGACCAACACGCTCGCTCTCGCCGTTCGCAACGGTCGTAACCGTCGCTGTCAGACTGTGCGCACCTTCGCTCAGCGGCATTACCGGAGTGATACTCCACTTGCCTTCAGCATCGACTACCGCCTCACCCAACAGCACGCTGCCTTCGTAGACCTTGACCGTACCGCCAATGGTGCCCATGCCGTGCAGGGTCGGGGTGACGTCGTCAGTGACTCCGTTTTTGCCGATTTCACCGGTAACGCTGCCTGCATCATCGATTGCGCCATCGATACTGACCTTCACGCCGGTAGTGTCGACCACGAAGTTGATCGGATCGGACTTCGGACTCACGTTGCCCGCCTGGTCAAGCACTTCGTAGTTGAGACTGTGATTGCCATCGCTCAGACCCGGTGACGGGGTGAAGCTCCAGTCGCCATTGGCATCGCTTGGAACGCGGCCAATCTCCTTGCCGTTGTCATAGATGATCACGGTGCCGCTTGGCTCACCTTTTCCCTCAAAGGTCGGGGTGGCGTCATCGGTCACGGTCCCATTGACGATCGGGCCAGTTACGCTGCCTGCGTCATCAAACAGTACCGCATCGTCCATGCTCGGCTTTTCTGCGGGCTTGGTGTCTACGTTGATCGGATACTTTCCAGTCTCCGGACTGGTATTACCCACGCCATTGGTAGCCTTGGCGGTGATGCTGTGCAGGCCGTCCGGCAGGTCGATGGAGGGGGTGTAGCTCCACTCGCCGTTCGCTGCAACCTCGGCGGTTCCAGACAGCACGCCGTCAATGTAGATCGACACGGTCATGCCAGCCTGGGCGGTACCGTTGATGGTTGGACGCGCGTCATCGGTGACAGCATTCTTCTGAATGTTTCCGGTAATGCTCCCGACGTCGTCAACGACTGAAGTGATCGCTGGAACCGCGGGGGGCACATCAGTGACCACCTCCAGATCAAAGCGATCGGACGGCAAGGAGGTGTTACCCGCCCTGTCCACTGCCTCAGCAGTAAACTCGTGCTTACCGATGGGCAACGGCTTGGTCGGCTCGAAATTCCACTTGCCATCACTGCCGACCTGCGCACGCCCGATCTCCACGCCCTTGTCCTTGATGACGACCGTAGTGTTGGCCTCAGCGGTACCACTGAGCAGCGGCTTGCTGTCATCCGTGGCAGCACCGGACGAAAGATTGCCGGTTACATCACCCTGGTCGTCGTGGACCGACAGTATCGCCGGCCTGTCCGGGGCAACGGTGTCGATAGTGATACCAAAGACCGCCGAGGGCTGGCTCACGTTGCCCGCCTTGTCTACGGCGGTCACCATGAAATCATGCGCGCCGTTGTTCAACGGAGTGGCCGGTGTGAAGCTCCAGTTCCCATTGACATCGGCCACAGCGCTACCCAACAGGCTACCGTTGTCATAGACCAGTACAGTGCTGCCCGCTTCGGCATTGCCAGCCAGCGTCGGGGTGGTGTCATCGGTGTCCTGGCCATTGACCAGCTTGCCTTGGGAGCTGCCAACGTCGTCGCTGATGCTGTCAATGCTTGGCCGGCTCGGCGGGCTCGAGTCGATACTGAAGTCGAACGGAGCGCTGTGTGTGCTCTCGCCATTGGCAACAGTGGTAACTGTAGCGGTCAGGCTGTGTGCACCTTCGCCTAGCGGCACGTCAGGGGTGATGCTCCATTTGCCATCGGCATCGACCACGGCCTCGCCCAATAGTACGCCGCCTTCGTAGACCTTGACCGTTCCGCCAATGCTACCCTTGCCATGCAGGGTTGGCGTGGTGTCATCGGTGATGCCGCTCTTTCCGATCTCGCCGATGACGCTGCCAAAGTCGTCGATCGCACCGTCGATACTGACCTTCACGCCAGCGGTGTCGATAACGAAGTTGATCGCATCAGACGCTTCGCTGACGTTACCCGCCTGATCCACCACTTTGTAGTTGAAACTGTGCGCGCCTTCGTCCAGTGACGGCGACGGGGTAAAGCTCCAATCGCCACTGGAACTGGCGGGCACGCGACCGATCTCCTTGCCCTTGTCGTAGATGATCACGATACCGGCCGGCTCGGCCTTGCCCTCAAAGGTGGGCGTTGCATCGTCAGTCACCGTGCCATTGCTGATCACGCCGGTGACTTGGCCCTCATCATCGAGCAGCACCGCATCGCCAGCACCTGGCTGAGCAGGGGCTTGCGTATCAACATAGATCGGATACTTCCCGGTTTCCGGACTCATATTGCCTACGCCGTTGGTGGCCTGGGCAGTGATGTCGTGTAAACCGTCAAGCAGGTTGGCGGTCGGGGTGAAACTCCAATCACCATTGACCGCGACCACGGTGGTCCCGGACAGCACGCCATCGATATAGATCGACACGGTCATACCTGCCTCCGCGGTGCCATTGATGGTCGGGCGTGCGTCATCGGTAACCGCGCCCTTCTGGATATTTCCGGTGACACTGCCAACGTCGTCGACCACCGAAGTGATCGCCGGGGCTGCGGGGCCCCCCGGGCCGACCAGCACGAGGTCGAAGCGATCCGAAGGTGCGCTGGACGTGCCAGCCTCGTTCATAGCTACAACGGTCAATTTGTACGTGCCCTGCGTCAATGGCAGCGACGGCTCGAATGTCCACCGGCCATCCGCCCCCACCGGCGCACAGCCAATCTCGACGCCGTCGTTTCTGATGATGACGGTGGTGTTCGGCTCAGCGCTGCCCTTGATGGTCGGCTTGGCATCATCAGTTGCGTCACCCGAGCGCAGGAAACCGGTCTGGTCGCCATGATCGTCGTATACCGTCTCGATGACCGGCTTGTCCGGAAGTTGGCTGTCAACGCTGATTGCGTACTCATCCGACGACTCGGAACTGTTGCCGGCCGGGTCAGTGATCACAACTTCAAAGACGTGCTCACCTTCGCTCAGTGCGTCTTCCGGCGTAAACGTCCATATGCCGTTGTCGCCGACCTGCGCTTCGCCAATGACCTTGCCATTGTCGATGATGGTGACGGTGTCGCCAGCATCACCCTTGCCCGAAAGCGTTGGCTGTGTGTCGTCGGTAACACCACCGTTGCCGACCGGACCGGTGACAACGCCATAATCGTCAACAATGCTCTCAATACCCGGCTTTGCCGGCGGCGTGGTGTCAACGATGATCACGAACTCATCGGACGGGCCGCTGCTGTTGCCGGCCGGATCAGTGATGACAACCTCGAAGGAATGCTCGCCTTCGCTCAAGGGTTCTCCCGGGGTGAAGCTCCAGGTGCCATCGTCACCCACCTGCACCTCACCGATCACGATGCCGTTGTCGAGGACGGTTACCGTTTCGCCAGCATCACCCTCGCCCGTCAGTGTCGGCTGCGTATCATCGGTATGGCCACCATTGACGATCGGGCCGATAACTGCGCCCTGATCATCGACAATGCTGCCAATACCTGAATTGTTCGGCGGCGTGGTGTCAACAATTACCACGTACTCATCCGACGACTCTGAGCTGTTGCCAGCTGGATCAGTAACGACAACCTCGAAAACATGCTCGCCTTCGCTCAGCGGCGCGTCCGGAGTGAAAGCCCAGGCGCCGTCTTCGTCAACCTCTACTTCGCCAATGACGTTGCCGTTGTCGATGATGGTGACGGTATCACCTGCGTCGCCCTTGCCCGAAAGCGTTGGCTGTCTGTCGTCGGTAACGCCACCATTCTCCACCGGGCCGGTGACAGGCCCCTGATCGTCAATGATGCTCTCCACCCCCGGCTTGGCCGGCGCGGTGGTGTCGATGATGATCACAATTTCTTCAGATGGATCCGAGCTGTTGCCGGACGGGTCTTTGACCACGATCTCCAGCGAATGTTCGCCATCACCCAAATCCGTCTCGGGGGTGAAGGTCCAGTTGCCACCGCCGTCGACAATGACTTCGCCAATGACCTTGCCGTTATCAATCACGACGACCGTGTCACCGGGCTCCTGACCGGAGCCACCCAGCGTAGGACGGTTATCGTCCGTCACATCACCTGGATTGATACTGCCCTTGAATGGGCCCTTGTCATCGACTAGCGAACCAATGCCTTTGTTCTCTGGCGCAGTGGTGTCTTTGGGTTTGTTGCCGCCCCCCTTGTTGTGCTCGACGATTGCGCCGCCAGCCAGTCCAGCAACCCCGGCCAGCGCCCATGGCAACAAACCAGCGCCGGCGACGACCAAGCCCTCGCCGAAGCCAGCAAGCTGCGCGGAGCCCAACGCCAACGGCGAAGACATACCATCCATCAGGAATGCGGCAGCGCTGTCGGTGTCGCCATCAACTGCGATGTACTCGTGGTACAGGCCATCTTCACCCAGGCCAACCAGTTGGCTGTCAGAGCCAACGAAGTTCTCGATGATCAGCTCCGGCTGATCCGGGTCGGTGCCCTCGAGCGCAACATGCAGATTGTTACCTACGCGCTTGACGGTAATATTCTCCGGGCCCACACCGCTGCCGTTCTCGGCAAGCAGATACTGCCCGCCCTTTACTGCCTTGACGCGAACACATTTGCCGCTCTTGGCATCGCCCAGCGACTTACTCAGAGCAATGGCCTTATCGTTAACTACGGAAACACTGACGTTCATCGCTGAATCACCTGAATGATCATGACTTGATTGGCGGGGCTGATATTTCAGACACCATATAATTTGAACCGACCATCCACGATCAGATTCATCAATGGCGAGATTATTGCCACCGCAATACCGCCCTTAAATAGGACAGGTCTCAAACCGGCGCAGCACATACAAACGGGAACAAGGAGGAAATATAGAGTTTCAAATTTGAAACTAAAGACCAACTCGATAAAAGTTATGACTCACCTTCTTGCAAGTGAAAACACATTGGGCAAAATTCGCCTTTTGCTATCACAACCTAGCGTTGAAAACGCGCCAACCTCGAAAGCCAAATCATCTAAATTCAATAACTTACGCCGCAATTCATGCGCTCCGCGGCGGTCTAGCGATAGCGACGACAAGGCACCCCCCGAACTATCACCGACGCTTCTTTATGTCCTAATCAGCTGACATACCCCCAACCGCATCTGACATACCGACGTAAATCCGGAATGCCGCCTGTTTCATATTTAATACTGAAGCGGAAATCCATTAAACATTCACTTGCTCCCGCCCAAGCCACACTGCATATATATTGCAGCATAAGCTGCTCTTTGCATGAAAGCTAAAACACAAACAGTTTCATACTTGATAACCGCACCGGCATCCTGCATGTTTCGCAGTGACGTAACATTGCGTTTCCGCCGGAAGATCGGAAACATCGTGCAACGACCGTTCGACTCACAGCCCGGGCAAGCACAGCACCCCGCCGCGGAGCTGTTAGCGGAGATTCTGAAAGTCATCCAGATACTTGCTCCCGGGTGCGCCACGGTCCATCCTGATTAGAGGACTGTGACTACTGAAGCATCGCCCCGATCTGGACAGCCGATGCGACCACTGCTGGCTGTAGAAGGCGACTCAGTAACCACCACTGCATACCTCCAGGACTGGCAACGCCCTCCCGCACCCTGCCACCGAAGAAGCTATCCCACCAATGCAGGCAACCGCGGGACCTCAGCCGTACGTTCTTACCCTCAACATCGCCGATAGGACTTCAACAGCCGCTGCGGCGCCGACCATGCAGAGGACATCAAGCGGAGCAGAAGGCAGCGGCGATGAGCCGCTGCCTTGTTCCATCAATAGGCTTCCAGTCTGTAGTCCTGCATATCCAGCCCGAAGCCGTGCACATGGCTAACGTCGACAACGCTTGCCACGGGATCGCCTCTGTGATTAGCCAAGGTTGTAGAAGGGAAAAGCTCATCGCTGGCTGCGGCAAGTACCTCCGATACTGCAGCGAGCGCAGGTTCGCCATAGCGCTCGACAGCCCCCACTACCGCAGAGTTCGTCACCACCACGTTCACGCCTTGCTGAACCAGCAACTCTGCAGCCAAGGAGGAATGCTGGAAAGCGTCGTAGATGACCCCTTCTATGACTACTGCGGCCTTCTTCACCCAGTCGCCGTGGTCGACGTTTCCAGTGAGGACATCGCTCAGATTGACCTTGTCACCCGCATTGCCCTTGACCATCATCTGCACGCGAGCCGCGTCGCCAGCGTGAAAGATGTTCGTGCCACCATTCCGCAGCACGTCGGACAGATTTAGCATCAGCGTGTTGTTTCCGGTGCCCGTCAAGTCAATCACTTCCATCGAACTGATCTTGCTGCCCGCTGCGGTCATGTCCAGCACGTGATTGGCACCTATGATCTTCAGCGTGTCGATTCCACCACCACCGTGAACAGCAGCCGTCGCTTGTCCGAAATAGGTCTGTGCGCTTTGGGACATCGACACGACGTCGTTCGCCAGTGAACCATGGAACGTCTCTGCCAGGACATCTATCAGGTTGGGGTCACGAGTATCCTTCGAATGCGTCACCACATAGTGGCTGAACGAATCCAATGTCACGCTCGTACTCATCGCGGTTACAGTGAACGAACCGATATCCGCCAAACCGGTCTTTGTCCAAGTGAAATTCGCAGTGTGTCGCGCTGTTGCGTCACCAAATACTGTCTGCTGATGAAGCAAATTTCCGTTCACGTCGAACACACGAACCTGTGCACCCAAGGCATTGTCAGCACCGCTCAAGCGCAGTGATATCTGATCCGCCGGTTGGTTCAGCACGAACGTCGCGTTTGCCTGCAAAACATCGTTCAAGGTCAAGCCTGCCAGGCTATTGGTCGTGGCAGCAGTCTTGGCCAAGCTACCCGTCGTGGTCACGGTAAAGCCGTTGCCAGTGTAAACATCATCCACCGGCGCAAGTTGCAATGTGTCGCCAACCAAAGCGCGGGCGTAGGTTCCCACAACGATGTACGGCGACGACAGCGCGCCTATGGAACCATCCTTGCCGATGATCTGCGCGGTTACAGCAAAATCGTACTTATAACTCGCTGTTGAGTACGTCACCGTTGACGGCACATTGAGGGTGACGAAGCCGTTGGCGATGTTCAACTGGCTGAGCACCTGATCGTAGGTACTGGTTCCCCACTGGATGTGCACCTTGTCGCCGACTTTGGCACCGGTGTCGATCAGCGACACGGTCATCTCCGAGCCGTCCTGCGCCAACATAGAGGTGTAAATGTTCGCGGCTTCGGGAATGCTGGTGATGGTTGGCGCTGCCGGGGCATCAGCCAGCGCCACCTCCTGCGTTAGAACGTGAGCCCCGTGGTTGACGCCATCACTCACGCGTACCTGGATGCTCCAGCCGCTCGAATACGCCGTCATGTCAATGAAGGTCCAGTTCTTACCGTGGGTAACCGCATCCAACCAGGTTTTCCCTCCATCCACTGATACCTGTACTTTCAGCCCGCTTGCCAGATGCTGTGATAGCGTTCCCGAGACTTCGCGCCCTGCGCTGCCATCAGCAGTCACAAAATCGCCCTGCGGGCCCGTGTCCTTGCCTATCGTGTCGATCTTCAGCAGGTTACGCGGATCGAATGGTTCCAGAACGATGTACAAGTTGGCTGACTGGGAAACGCCATTGGTGTCCAGCGCTATATAGCCAAACGTTTCTTCTTTTGCGTTTTCGCCGTGGTACAGCTGGACGAACTTCGACTTGTACGTGTAGTCGCCGGCCTGGTGAGCGACGGACGCGTACATATAGACCTGCAACGTTCCGCTATCAGTCGTAATGCTGAGCAGGCCGGTATCCGGATCGTAGATTCCCTTCACCTTGGAGCTGACATTCGTCATTACCAGCGAATTGTTGGCTGCAATGCGGAACGTGCCACCGTCGAGGGTGATCTGGGTCAGGTACTCATTACCGTCACGCGACAGCTTGGCATCATTGTCCAGCAGATTTCCAGAAACACTATCGGCAACCAACGTACCAAGGAGTGTCTCCGGCATCATATCTGGCGAGGGTAGCTCGATAGCTTTTCCGCCTGTGGCCAACCAATGAAACGAATGCTCGGAGCCCGCTTTAAACGGCGCAACACTGATCGGCGTGGATACGATGGGAACATCAAGAACTTCGTTACCGGTTGGATTTAGCAGCATCGCCTGCCACTTGTCTGCTGTCGCCAGCGACAGGCTATTTTCCGCATCACCGAGAATAAACACCTGAGTGGGCCCGATATTGGCTAGATGATCGGCCTTGATGCTGCTCGTTGCAGCCTTGATCGTCTGCTCATATTCCAGGCTGCCGAGCGCAGACAGGGAGTTCACCGCCCCGATGTAGCTGGAGTAGTCAGCGTCCATCATGCTACTGAAGGTGTACTTCATCGGGGTGTTACTGGTCATGCTCAGCAGCGTCAGCGTTACAGCCTGGCCGCCTGCTGCAACAAGATATTCGGACGCCAACAGCTGCAAAGTCGCCTTTACTGCCGATATTGGCGCGCCCCACATGCTCCCCGAGGTGTCGATCACTACGGTCGCGTTGAGTGCGGCCCTTCCAGCAGTTACCAGCTCGTGCGGATGGTCGTCTCCATCCAGTGCAATACTAAAGTCGAAACGATCCGATGGCGTGCTGATGTTTCCAACAACATCCATGGACTCCGCGGTGAGCCGGTGCGCGCCTTCCGCCAGATTGAACTGCGGCGTGAACATCCAGCCCCCTTCTGCATCCGCCTGCACGCAACCGATCTCGATGCCGTGATCCTTGATGATGACCGTGCTTCCAGCTACCGCCGTACCGCTGATGTCTGGACGGTAGTCATCGGTTTCCTCGCCCATCGTCAGGTTGCCGGTCTTACTGCCGCTATCATCGTAAACGGCATCGATGGACGGCGGCGCACCTGAATCGGTAACAACAACAATATCGAACACCTCTGAAGATGCGCTCAGATTGCCTGCTGCATCTTCGGCGGCCACGCTGAGCGCATATTCGCCATCAACAAGCGCTGTATCTGGCGTGTACGTCCATTTACCGCTGGCATCGGCAACCACGCTACCAAGTATGTTGTCGCCATTGTAGATATGTACGGTACTGCCGGCTTCGGCCCTACCAAGCAAGGTCGGCCTGTTGTCGTCGGTGATTGCGCCATTGTCCAGTAGGCCCTGTACTACCCCCACATCGTCCAGCACTTGCTCGATGCTGGGCTTTTCAGGCGGGGTCACATCCACCGTCAACTTGAACGGCTTGCTGCGTTCACTTTCACCCGTGGCAACCAACGTCACCGTCGCATGGAAGCTGTGCACGCCTTCAGTGAGCGCAACCGTCGGGGAGAACTGCCAGGTTCCATCAACATCGGCAGTGACCTGTCCCAATAGCACGCTGCCTTCGTAGATTCTGACGACGCCGCCTGCCGTGGCCGTGCCGAACAGAGTTGGGGTACTGTCATCAGTCATGCCACCGCTGAATACCTCGGCGACCACGTTGCCTACATCATCCTCTGCATAGTAGATGTTGATCTTCTCGGGGCGTGTATCCACAACGAATTCGGTCACAGCCGTACGCTCACTGCCGTTGCCGGCACGGTCCACTGCGGCATAGCTCAGAATGTGCAGGCCATCGACCAATGCACGCTCCGGCGTAAAGCTCCATTTCCCGTCAGCACCGACCAACGCGCGACCAATCTCCTTACCCTTGTCATAGACGATCACCGTGGTGTGCGCTTCGGCAGTGCCATCGATGGTGGGACGATCATCATCGGTGATCATGCCATCGGTGATGGCCCCGGTGATGCGCCCCTGATCGTCCTGTATGCCCGAAATTACAGGTACATCGGGAACAGTTGTATCGACGAATATCACATACGGATCAGAAAAATCGCTGACATCGCCATCCGGATACTCATGGATGATGCTGATCGCATGGCCGCCATCGGGAAACGGTAGCTTCGGCGTGAGCGACCACTCACCGTTTGCACCCGAGATCACCTGGCCGATCAGTTCCACACCGCGGTAAATGTGTACCAGCACGCCCGGTTCGGCCTTGCCCACAATTTGTGGTCTGCCGTCATCCGTATAGCCACCACTTTCTATTACGCCCTGGATCGCACCCTGACCATCCAGAACGGCGTCGACAATTGGCCTATCGTCACCAGGGCGCTCAGCAGGTGGTAGGCCCGCTGGCGGTGGGCCAAGGTCCACCAGTACTCCTTTGTGTAGAACCTGCTCAGCGTGAGCATCGCCCTTTTCACCTGGAATGGAACTTGCGCGTTCGGGCTTACTGAGTGCGACCACACCATCAACTGCTGCGGGCAGGCCGGTGGCCAGCACGGTCCCGCCAGAAGAACCAGCAGCCACTTCTTCCGCTGCTGCAGGATTCCGCACAAGCGGCGAAGACTTGAGCTTGCCTCCATCACTGCTCTCTTCTGCACCAGCCAACGCAAAGCCATCGGTCACTACAACCTTGTCCGACAACGCGCTACTGAACCCCGACACTCCACCATCTGCATACTCGAAATCAACTGATCCTGGTGTAGGTCTGACAGCGCCGAGCGAAATCATTGACGATGAGCCATCCCTCATCTCCGCGACAGTAGTGACACCAGTATCGGTGGCGGCCTGATAGTCCCGATGCTCGCCATCAATACCCAGACCCACCAATTGACCCGAACAGCCAAAAAAATTCTCAATTACGACGGATGCGGGCGCAGTTCCGCTCACCATCTGCTGCAGGACCAGACTGCTGCCGATGCGCCCGGCTATGACATACCCCTCGGCGGTGCCACCTTCAATACTCTCAAGCACGCAACAGGTGCCATCCACCGCATGGATATGCACAACATTGCCACCCTCCGCTACAAGCTGCTGCGAGCTGATCACAGAGCCACCGCCAACCACCGATATCATCGCTGCCATTTTCATTCACCCGTTTTTGTTTCTCATGTAAAAACCTCACGACGCCACCTTGAACAATGGCAACCAGCCGTGGGACCCGTGCATTCGTTAGGCGATCCGATCGATCATCTATTTCAAGACAGAAACTGAGAATGAGACTGGCGTTCTACTCAGACTCAATCTGGCCTTTGAGTACGCCTTGAGGACAGCAGCAGGTACCCGCTCGCTGCATCACCGATAGTTGGCGTCCTCCGCTACGACAATAGGCTTGAGGAACGCGCACCCATATAGGGATAGTCCTGAAGGCAAGACCCAAGACAGCGCAACCTGTGCCACAGCTGCAATTGTGCTGCTCGTTATCAACGTGAGCTCCACCAACGTGCAGCCAAACCTTCTACACATCTCGCTGTTGCTGTTCTTGCTTCAGGCCACGATCTTGGTTTTAAGAATGAGAAAGAAGCCTCTGGAAGAAGAAGCAACAGCACAGTTTTTTTCTCGTCACACCGAGGATGAAGATCAGACCCCTGCGAATACCAAACAAGGACTGAGCAATTGGGAGCATTCCTATTCGCCATTACTCCGATGGACCCCAGACTTCTGATCCTCATCGGGGGCAGCTGACGCTTGGCACTCCCGGATGAAATTTTGCCTGCCTTCGCAGGCACCTCTATCTGGATCTACCATGACCATTCCCAACGCGCCGGCTGACGAAGCTGTAGCGATGACACAAGACCAGACCAGCATCGAAGACACATTGCTGCAAAGCGTTTCCTGGATGTGTGATCACTACGACATGAGCCGCAGCCCGGCCGCACTGGTTGCCGGCTTGCCATGGAATGGCGCGCTGTCGCCGTCACTGGCATTGCAGGCACTGAGCAATGCCGGCCTTACCGGCGGCGTTGTGAAACGCGTTCTGGCACAGCTGCCTGCACAGGTGATGCCGATCATTCTTATGCGCAAGCAACAGGGCGGCGGCATCTTGTTGGAGCGCAGGGAAGTCCGTGATGAGGACAACAAGCGGCAGCTACGCTACACGGTCATTCTTCCAGAGGTATCCGTAGAACCTGTTGACCTGTCACACGAAGACCTTGACGCGCTCTACTCCGGTCACGCCATTCTGGTGAAGCCTCGCGCTCACATGGACAACCGTGCCGGCGACGCACTGCCGGAGTCCAAGGGCCACTGGCTGTTCAGCACCTTGTGGCGCTACCGACGCTATTACCGTAGCGCGGCCATCGCCGCGGTGCTTGCCAACGTATTGGCATTGGCAAGCATCTTCTTCACCATGAACGTCTATGACCGCGTTGTACCCAACCAGGCATTTGTCACGCTATGGTCATTGGGCGTCGGCGTGATCATCGCGATGGTATTTGAAGCCGTCATTCGTTTTGTGCGCGCCCATCTATTGGACGTAGCCGCCAAGAAGGCTGATCTGGTACTGGGCGCCATGCTGTTCCGCCAAACGCTGTCGGTGAAGATGGAACACAAACCTGCTTCCTCAGGCAGCTTCGCCAATCAGCTGCGAGAGTTCGAATCGGTGCGCGACTTTGCCACCTCGGCAACGCTGGCGGCGATCTCTGATCTTCCCTTTGTGCTGATGTTCGTCGGCGTCATTTTTGCCATTGGCGGCCCACTCGGCTGGATTCCGCTGATGATCCTGCCGTTGATCATCATCATTTCGATCTGCATCCAGTGGCCGCTGGCCCGGGTGATGAAGGAAAACCTGCGTGAGTCCTCACTCAAGCAGGGCGTGCTGATCGAATCCATCGAAGGCATGGAGACGCTCAAGTCCACTGGTGGCACCGCCAACATGCAGCGCCGCTGGCAGCACTTCAGTGCCTTGCAATCGGCAACCTCGATGAAATCACGGCGCCTGTCCAGCATCGCTACCGGCACTGTCACCTTGCTGCAGCAATTGCAGACGGTGGTACTGGTCATCACCGGCGTCTATCTGATCACTGCCGGTACGCTCAGCATGGGTGCGTTGATTGGCACCGTGATGTTGGCAGGCCGCGCCACCGCACCGCTGGGCCAGGTGATCGGCCTTGCAGTGCGCTTCCAACAGGCCAAGGCCGCGCTGGAGTCGTTGAACAAGCTGATGGAAATGCCGCAGGACCGCGACCCGGCCCAGGATTATCTGCCGGTGCCAAACCTGAGCGGACAGATCGCACTGAAGAAGATCGGCTTCTCCTACCCCGCCCCGCCAATGCAGCCCAACCCGCCGGTACTGACAGATATCAATCTATCCATTGCCCCGGGTGAGCGCGTTGCCATCCTCGGCCGCATTGGCAGTGGCAAGTCGACTCTGCTGCGGGTGATGTCGCGCCTGTACTCGCCGACCGAAGGGCAGATGTTCACCGACGGTCTGGATGTCAACCAGATTGATCCAGCCGATTGGCGCAAGGCAGTTGGCTTCGTCAACCAGGAAGCACGCCTGTTCCATGGCACCTTGCGCGAGAACGTGATGCTGGGCTGTCCGGATGCCAGCGTAGATGAGTTCGTACGAGTGTTGCGGTTGACCGGTCTGGATCAGGTTGCTGCCTCGCATCCGCGTGGTGTGAACCTGCCCATTGGTGAGAATGGCGACGGTGTATCCGGCGGCCAGCGTCAGCTGATCTCGCTGGCCCGCACCCTGCTCGCCCGTCCGCGCCTACTACTGATGGATGAGCCCACCAGCGCCATGGACGCACAGACTGAAGCCCAGTTCCTGGAGCACCTGCACCGTGCCACGCATGGCCAGACGCTGGTGGTCGTTACCCATCGCCCTTCGCTGCTGAACCTGGTGGAACGGGTGATCGTTATGGACAACGGCCGCGTTGTCGCCGACGGCCCCAAAGCCAATGTGCTCACCGCATTGGGGGCAAATAGCAATGGCGAGGCACGCACGCCAGCCGTCACAGCAACAACCGCTACCGCACCCCCTCCCGCCAGCTCTGTTGCAATGCGCGCTGCTGCAGTTGCAGCGGCGGTGCAACCCGCAGCGGCGAGCAGCGCTAAGCCCGCAGTGGACATCCAGTCCGCGCCGGCACGCGTGCGTCGTAGCAAGCCGCAGCAACAGGAGGTGCAGTGATGTTCCTCTGGAAGAAACAGAAGAAGCAAACTGCATCGATCAGCGCTGCTGATGCGGCCTTCATGGACGATGTTTCCGAATCACTGCTCGCCCAAACCACGCCTGGTTCGCGTATCGTCACCTACATAGTGCTGTTGGTCATGGCGGTCGGCATCACCTGGGCACATTTTGCCCGCGTAGAGGAAATCACCAAGGGCGAAGCCAAAATCGTCTCAAAGAGCCGCGAGCAGATCATCCAGAGCCTGGAAGGCGGCATCCTCGCAGAGATGTCAGCACAAGAAGGCGACGTGGTTGAGCGTGGCCAGGTGCTGCTGAAAATCGACCCCACCCGTGCCAACGCCAGCTACCGCGAGGCACTGAGCAAGGTCATCTCGCTCAAGGCCACCATCGCCCGTCTGCGCGCCGAGGCCTATGGCGAAGCATTGGTGTTCGATGCGCAGGTGCAGGAGTTTGAAGACGAAGTCGCCAGCGAGACCCGTGCATTCAACGCCCGTCGTCGGGCCTTGGAAGAAGGCGTCGCCTCGCTTGAGCAGAGTTATGCTCTGTCGATGCGCGAGATCAACCTCGCCCAACCGCTGGCGGCCAAAGGATTGCTGTCTGACGTGGAACTGCTGCGCATGCGTCGGCAGGCCAACGACATCCGTTCGCAGATTGTTGAACGCCGCAATCGTTACCGCTCCGACGCCAACTCCGAGTTGGTAAAGCTGGAGATGGAACTTTCACAGACCAGCGAGAACCTGGTCGGCCGCGCCGACGTGGTTGAACGCACCACCGTCACCGCGCCGGTGCGCGGCACGGTGAAGAACGTACGGGTCAACACCGTTGGCGGCGTGATTCAACCCGGCGAGCACATTCTGGAAATTGTTCCGCTGGAAGACCAACTGTTGGTGGAAGGCAAGATCCGCCCATCAGATGTCGCCTTTCTGCGGCCCGGCTTGCCGGCAATGGTGAAGATCACCGCCTATGACTACGGCATCTACGGTGGTCTGAACGGTACCGTCGAGCTGATCAGTCCAGACACTTTGAAGGACGAAGAGAAGGGCGCAGCCGGACGCCCGGACAGCACCTACTACCGCGTAACCGTACTTACCGACAAGAGCATACTGGAAGCTGGCGGGAAGGAGCTGCCGATCATCCCCGGCATGATCGCCTCAGTGGAGATCCGCACCGGCGAGAAGACCGTGCTGGAATATCTGCTCAAACCGGTACTGAAAACTCGCGAGGCGTTTCGCGAGCGGTAGTTGTCGCGGGCAGATAGCAGCTTGCGTGGTCCCGGCAAGCACAGCGCGACCAGGGCTCCCCAGGTACTTTCCGCCAAGAACGGTACCTCCTGGTCGCGCTGTGCTTCCCAGGGCCACGCAGGGTTTTCTGCATTTGTGGTAGGGGCGTAAGCCGCGAAGCCAGGACCAACGAACGACCGTAGATCCTGGCAATCTGACAGTGCATCGGCTTCGCGGCTTACGCCGCCTCTACAACAACAGCTGCTGATTTCCGCAGGCAAAAAAAAACCCGGCTTGCGCCGGGGTTTTTCGTTCAACTGTTACTAATCATCTACAACTCAGGCGTTGACCGAATCGGCCACGTCCTTGTAATCGCTGATCTGGTCGAAGTTCATGTAGCGATAGATCTCGGCACCTGCCGATTCCAGCACGCCAACGTCGGCCATGTACTCTTCCTTGGTCGGGATGCGACCCAGACGCGAGCAGATTGCGGCCAGTTCGGCCGAACCCAGGTACACGTTGGTGTTGCGGCCCAAGCGGTTCGGGAAGTTGCGGGTCGAGGTCGACATTGCGGTGGAGCCTTCGCGGATCTGCGCCTGATTGCCCATGCACAGCGAGCAGCCCGGCATTTCCATGCGCGCGCCAGCCGAACCGAAGGTGCCGTACACGCCTTCCTTGGTCAGCTCGGAGGCATCCATCTTGGTCGGCGGGGCAACCCACAGACGTGTCGGGATGTCGCGCTTGCCTTCCAGCAGCTTGGCAGCGGCACGGAAGTGACCGATATTGGTCATGCACGAACCGATGAACACTTCGTCGATCTTGGCACCGGCAACTTCGGACAGGGTCTTCACGTCGTCCGGGTCGTTCGGGCAAGCCACGATCGGCTCGTGGATGTCGGCCAGGTCGATTTCGATGACGGCGGCGTATTCGGCGTCGGCATCACCCTGCAGCAGTTCCGGGTTGGCCAGCCATGCTTCCATCTTCTCGATGCGGCGTGCCAGCGAACGGGCATCCTGGTAACCCTCGGCAATCATCCACTTCAGCAGCGTGATGTTGCTGGTGAGGTACTCGATGATCGGCTCCTTGTTCAGGTGCACCGAGCAACCAGCGGCCGAACGCTCGGCCGAGGCATCGGACAGTTCGAACGCCTGCTCGACCTTCAGATCCGGCAGACCTTCGATTTCCAGGATGCGGCCGGAGAAGATGTTCTTCTTGCCAGCCTTGGCCACGGTCAGCAGGCCGGACTTGATCGCGTACAGCGGGATCGCGTTGACCAGATCACGCAGGGTCACGCCAGGCTGCATCTTGCCCTTGAAGCGAACCAGCACCGACTCCGGCATGTCCAGCGGCATGACGCCAGTGGCAGCTGCGAAGGCGACCAGGCCCGAACCGGCCGGGAACGAGATGCCAACCGGGAAACGGGTGTGCGAGTCACCACCGGTACCGACGGTGTCCGGCAGCAGCATGCGGTTGAGCCAGCTATGGATCACGCCGTCGCCCGGACGCAGCGAGACGCCGCCACGGGTGGAGATGAACTCCGGAAGGGTGTGATGGGTCTTGACGTCCACCGGCTTCGGGTAGGCAGCGGTGTGGCAGAACGACTGCATCACCAGATCGGCCGAGAAGCCCAGGCAAGCCAGGTCCTTCAGCTCGTCGCGGGTCATCGGACCGGTGGTGTCCTGCGAGCCCACCGAGGTCATCTTCGGTTCGCAGTAGGTGCCCGGGCGCATGCCCTTGCCTTCCGGCAGACCACAGGCGCGGCCAACCATCTTCTGCGCCAGCGAGTAACCCTTGCCCGTATCGGCCGGCTGCACCGGCAGACGGAACAGATCGGTGACCGGCAGGCCCAGCGCTTCACGCGCCTTGGCGGTCAGGCCACGGCCGATGATCAGCGGAATACGGCCACCGGCGCGCACTTCGTCGAACAGCACGTCGCTCTTGACCTGGAATTCGGCGATGACTTCGCCGCTCTTCAGTGCCTTGCCGTCGTACGGGCGCAGCTCGACAACATCGCCGTGCTCCATCTGCGACACGTCCAGCTCGATCGGCAATGCGCCGGCGTCTTCCATGGTGTTGTAGAAGATCGGAGCGATCTTCGAACCCAGGCACACGCCACCGAAGCGCTTGTTCGGGATGAAGGGGATGTCTTCACCAGTGAACCACAGCACCGAGTTGGTTGCGGACTTGCGGCTGGAACCGGTGCCGACCACGTCGCCGACGTAGGCAACCAAGTGGCCCTTGTCCTTCAGCGACAGGATTTCCTGGATCGGACCACGCTTGCCGTCTTCTTCCGGCACGAACGGCGCGTCGGGACGCTTGTTCTTCAGCATCGCCAGCGCGTGCATCGGGATGTCAGGACGGGTGGTTGCGTCCGGTGCCGGTGACAGGTCGTCGGTATTGGTTTCGCCCGGCACCTTGAACACGGTGATGGTCAGGCTCTGCGGCACTTCCGGCTTGCTGGTGAACCACTCGGCATCGGCCCAGCTCTGCAGCACGCCCTGTGCATTGGCGTTGCCGGCCTTGGCCTTCTCCTGCACGTCGTGGAATGCATCGAACACCAGCAAGGTGTGCTTCAGGCCTTCAGCGGCGATGGCGCCGACTTCGGCATCGTCCAGCAGCTGGATCAGCGGCGCGACGTTGTAACCGCCGAGCATGGTGCCCAGCAGTTCGGTGGCGCGCTCACGGCTGATCAGTGCGTTCTTCTCGCTGCCGAAGGCAATCGCGGCCAGGTACGAGGCCTTGACCTTGGCGGCGTCATCGACACCAGCCGGCACGCGATTGGTGATCAGATCGACCAGGAACTCGGCTTCGCCAGCCGGCGGGTTCTTCAGCAGTTCAATGACGTCGGCCGTCTGCTGTGCAGTGAGCGGCAACGGCGGGATGCCAAGCGCGGCGCGCTCGGCTACGTGGTGGCGGTAGGCTTCCAACATGACAACTCCCGGGTGTAACGGTTAAAAAGTGGATGGGCTCAGGCTTGCGGCACGATCAGCTTCAAGCCCTTGAAGTAATCGCGATAAAACGTGTCGTTCCAGGTGATCAGGCCGTCGCACTGCAGCAGTGCATGTGCGCCCACCATGAAATCGTCGATGCGGCGGGTATCGCCGCTGCGCTGCCGGTGGCGGCGGTGCATCTCGCCGGCACGCAGCGCGGATTTGGCTTCCAGCGGATTGAAATGGACACCCATTTCTTCCAGCGCACCCTGCACCTCGGCGCCGCCGCGCAGCGATGCACAGATCTCGGCCAGGGTGGTACCGCAGATGACCACCCGACCGCCGACCAGCGCCTGCCGCAGGCAGGCTTCCACCGCGTCGGCACGTGGGCCGTCGCTGAGCAGCTCGATCAGGACGGGAGAGTCAACGGCGATCATCATGCCTCGCCGGCCTCGTCACGGACGGTACGCACGGCCTGTTCGGCCGATTCAAACCCGTCCAGAGCGAACTTGCCGCGGGCGCGCGAGATGGCGTCGTCTACGCTCTTGCGCAGGATGATGCGGCTGCCATCCAGCTCAACCTTGAGCTGGGTGCCCTTGGTCAGGCCCAGCGCGTCACGTACGGCCTTGGGCAAGGTGATCTGCCCGCGTTCAGCTACGGTGGCTTCCATGGGACCTCCAATGAAGTATGTACGAATTATACATACTTCGGTCGGCATACCCCAAACCCACCTCTGTAATGCCGACCCATGGTCGGCTGAGCTTCACCTGTAGTGCCGAGCCATGCTCGGCTGGGGCTTTACCGGGAAGGCCTCAGCCGAAAATGGCCCGGCTCTACGCCCCTCCCTTTGGCGCAGCCAAGGGGAGGGTTGGGGAGGGGTAGCTCTTTGCCTGGCTGATGCAGCATTGGCTTCGCGGCTTACGCCGCTCCTGCAAAACACGTTCGATTTGTCAGCTGAGGCAATACCGGGAACGCCCCTGCCGAGCATGGCTCGGCACTACAGTCGCGGCGCTGCTTGCACACCGTTACATGCCCGCAACACGCCGTTGCCTAAACTGCGGCCAGCAAACATGAACCGAATGCAGGGTGCTTCGTCCATACTCGGAGTGGCATCCACCTGTCAGGGCCCATGGCCCTGGCAAGCCCGCGCAGCGCCCCGGCGCCGCCGCAAGCCATCAGCACTAACAGGAGTCAGCGGTATGAGCGATACATTCTCCACCCGTAGCCAACTGGAGGTTGGCGGCCAGCAGTACACCTACTGCAGCCTTCCCAAGCTCGGCCAGAAGTTCGACATCTCCCACCTTCCCTACTCGATGAAGATCCTGCTGGAGAACCTGCTCCGGCACGAGGACGGCGGCCAGACCGTCGGCCCGGATCACATCGAAGCCGTCGCCCGCTGGAACCCCAAGGCCGAACCCGACACCGAGATCGCCTTCATGCCGGCGCGCGTGGTACTACAGGACTTCACCGGCGTGCCCTGCGTGGTCGACCTTGCCGCGATGCGTGATGCCGTGACCAGACTGGGCGGCAAGGCCGAGCAGATCAACCCGCTGATTCCCTCCGAACTGGTCATCGACCACTCGGTGCAAGTGGACGTATTCGGCCGCCCGGACGCACTGGACCTCAACGGCAAGATTGAATTCGAGCGCAACCAGGAACGCTACAGTTTCCTGCGCTGGGGCCAGAAAGCCTTCGAGAACTTCAAGGTGGTTCCGCCGAACACCGGCATCGTCCACCAGGTCAATCTGGAGAACCTCGCCCGCGTGGTGATGGAACGGCAGATCGACGGCAGCAACTGGGCCTTCCCGGACACCGTGTTCGGCACGGACTCACATACCACCATGATCAACGGCATCGGCGTGCTCGGCTGGGGCGTCGGCGGCATCGAGGCCGAGGCCGCGATGCTGGGCCAGCCCTCCTCGATGCTGATCCCGCAGGTGGTCGGCTTCAAGCTGACCGGCAAGCTGCCCGAAGGCACCACCGCCACCGATCTGGTGCTCACCGTCACCCAGATGCTGCGCACGCTCGGCGTGGTCGGCAAGTTCGTCGAGTTCTATGGCGAGGGCCTGCAGCACCTGCCGCTGGCCGACCGTGCCACCATCGCCAACATGGCACCGGAGTACGGCGCCACCTGCGGCATCTTCCCGATCGATGCCGAGTCACTGAACTACCTGCGCCTGTCCGGCCGCAGCGATGCGCAGATCAACCTGGTCGAAGCTTACGCAAAGGCGCAGGGCCTGTGGCACGACTCCAATAGTCCGCACGCGCAGTACAGCGCCACACTTGAGCTGGACATGGCCGACGTCAAACCGTCGATGGCCGGCCCCAAGCGCCCGCAGGACCGCGTGCTGCTGGAAGACGTGCACAGCAACTTCACCGAGGCACTGAAGGGCCTGACCAGCCACCGCGAACAGCGCAATGGCGACGTCGCCGACTTCATCAACGAGGGCGGCGGTGCTGCGGTTGGCAACGAGCAGCTGGCCAAGGGCCATGCCGACATCGTGATCAACGAACAAGCGATGCGCTTGAAGGATGGCGCGGTGGTCATCGCAGCCATTACCTCCTGCACCAACACCTCCAACCCGGCGGTGATGCTTGGCGCCGGCCTCCTCGCGCGCAATGCTGCACGGCTGGGGCTCAAGGCCAAGCCGTGGGTCAAGACCTCGCTTGGACCGGGCTCCCGCGTGGTCACCGACTATCTTGAAAAAGCCGGCGTCCTGCCGGACCTGGAGAAGCTGGGCTTCTTCGTGGTCGGCTACGGCTGCACCACCTGCATCGGCAACTCCGGCCCGCTGCCTACTGAAGTCAGCGCGGGCATCGCTGCAGGCGACCTGGTGGTTGCCTCGGTGCTGTCGGGCAACCGCAACTTCGAAGGCCGCGTCCATCCGGAAGTGAAGGCCAACTACCTGGCCTCGCCGCCATTGGTGGTGGCATACGCCATTGCTGGCACCGTGCGCATCGACCTGAGCAAGGAGCCGCTGGGCAAGGGCAACGACGGCCAGGACGTCTACCTGCGCGACATCTGGCCGAGCAACAAGGAAATCGGCGACACCATCGCCGCCACCGTCGGCCCGGAAATGTTCAAACAGAACTACGCCGACGTGTTCAAGGGTGACACCCGCTGGGCGCAGATTGAGTCGCCGGAAGGCCAGGCCTACGAATGGAATGGCGACTCGACCTATATCAAGAACCCGCCCTACTTCGATGGCATGACCATGCAGGTCGGCAGCATCAGCGACGTGCATGGCGCACGGGTGATGGGACTGTTTGGTGACTCCATCACCACCGACCACATCTCCCCGGCCGGCAACATCAAGAAGGATTCGCCGGCAGGCCGCTTCCTGCAGTCGCGTGGCGTACAGCCAGCCGACTTCAACAGTTACGGCAGCCGCCGCGGCAATGACGATGTGATGGTGCGCGGCACCTTCGCCAACATCCGCATCAAGAACCTGATGTTCGGCGGCGAAGAAGGCGGCAACACGCTGTACTACGCCCCGGGCAGCAATACCGGCGAGAAGCTGGCGATCTACGACGCGGCGATGAAGTACAAGGCCGATGGCGTGCCGCTGGTGGTGTTGGCTGGCAAGGAATACGGCACTGGCTCATCGCGCGACTGGGCGGCCAAGGGCACCAACCTGCTCGGCGTCAAGGCGGTGATCGCCGAAAGCTTCGAGCGCATCCACCGCTCCAACCTGGTCGGCATGGGCGTGCTGCCGCTGCAGTTCCACGACGGCGAGAACGCACAGACGCTGGGCCTGGATGGTTCGGAAGTATTTGATGTGACTGGTCTGGAAGATGGCAAGGCCAAGCTCGCCACGGTAACTGCGACCAAGGCTGATGGCAGCCGCAAGAGCTTTACTGCCAAGGTGCTGTTGCTGACGCCGAAGGAAGTGGAGTACTTCCGCAATGGTGGCTTGCTGCAGTATGTGTTGCGGCAGTTGGCGGCAAAGAAGGTTGCTTGATCTGCGGCGTTGAATGTTGAGTTGAAAGAACGCCCCTGCTGGGGCGTTCTTTTTTTAATTGACTGAGGTTTTGTAGCCAGACCAAGAGCACCCCTCCCCAGCCCTCCCCTTGGGTGCGCCAAAGGGAGGGGGCAAGAGCAGCCCGCTTGTCTCCCTCCCTTTGGCGCAGCCAAGGGGAGGGCTGGGGAGGGGTGCCTTTGCGCTTTAGCGCTTCAACGCATTCAACCTGCTACCACGCCAAAAAGGTCAACCTTCCCCACCCACCGGCCCCCAATCCGCGCTATACACCTGCCACTCCCCGTCCTGCTCACGCCAGCCGGTAACCACTTCCTGCATCTGCCCACGCTCGGGCAGCAGCCCCTGGTTGCCACCCGTCAGCAGCACAGTGAAGCGCACGGTCGCAGTACCACCCTCGCCCATCTCCACCCGAAGCGGCCCGGTCTGGACGCCTACCTTGGCGTTCAACAGCAACTGCCCGCGCAGCAAACGCTCCATCCCAGCGCGATCCAAGCCCTCGTTGCCCACGAAGTCTTCGGCCATTCCATCCATGAAGCCGCTGGGCTTGCCTGCCTCCACGCTTTTTTGCATTGCAGCAAAGCTTTCGCGCAGCCGCTGTTCCGGTGGTTCGCGGCCACAAGCGGCCAGCAAAAGCATGATCACCGCACAAAGCATGCAGTTGAAGACTGATCGCATCATCTATCCCTTCGCCTTTTCAATTCGTAACGGTATGCTGGCAACAATAACGCCGGTGCCCGATGATCGGGCCTGACCACTAGATCATTCCATTTCCTGGAGGGGAAGATGACGCAAGAACGTCCTTGGCTGCAGAGCTACCCGGCTGGTGTACCGGCTGAAATCGACGTCAACGAATTCCACTCCGTCGCCGATGTTTTCAATGCCTCGGTCGCCAAGTTCCGTGATCGCCCGGCCTACTCCAACTTCGGCAAGGTCCTGACCTATGGCGAAGCGGACGCACTGGTCACCCAGTTCGCCGCCTACCTGCTGGGCGAGCTGCAGCTGAAGAAGGGCGATCGCGTTGCGATCATGATGCCCAACTGCCTGCAGTACCCGATCGCCATCTTCGGCATCCTGCGTGCCGGCCTGACCGTGGTTAACGTCAACCCGCTGTATACCGCACGCGAGCTCAAGCACCAGCTGGTCGATGCCGGTGTCTCCGTGCTGCTGGTGGTCGACAACTTCGGCGATACCGTGCAGCAGGTGATCGCCGATACGCCGGTCAAGCAGGTCATCACCACCGGCTTGGGCGACATGCTCGGCTTCCCCAAGGGCCCCATCGTCAACTTCGTGCTGAAGTACGTGAAAAAGATGGTGCCGGACTACGACCTGCCCAAGGCCATCCGCTTCAAGGATGCATTGAAGCTGGGCAAGCGCCACAGCATGCCGGTGGTCGAGGTGGACCACGATGACATCGCCTTCCTGCAATACACCGGCGGCACCACCGGCGTGGCCAAGGGCGCGATGCTGACCCATCGCAACCTGATCGCCAACATGCAGCAGGCGTCGGCCTGGATCAGCGCCTCGGGCGTCAAGCCTGGCGAGGAAGTCATCATCACCGCGCTGCCGCTCTACCACATCTTCGCGTTGACGGCGAACGGTCTGGTTTTCATGAAGCTCGGCGGTTTGAACTACCTGATCACCAACCCGCGTGACATGAAGGGCTTCATCAAGGAGCTGAAGAACAACCGCTTCACCGCCATCACCGGCGTCAACACGCTGTTCAACGGCTTGCTCAACACCGAGGGCTTCGACGAAGTCGACTTCTCCAATCTGAAGTTTGCCCTCGGCGGCGGCATGGCCGTGCAGCGCGCCGTGGCCGACAAGTGGAAGAAGGTCACCGGCGTCACCCTGGTGGAAGCCTACGGCCTGACCGAGACTTCACCGGCTGCCTGTATCAATCCGCTGGACCTGAAGGAATACAACGGCGCCATCGGCTTGCCGATCCCCTCCACCGAAGCCTGCGTCAAGACCGACGACGGGCAGATGGTGGCATTGGGTGAAGTGGGCGAACTGTGCATCCGCGGCCCGCAGGTAATGAAGGGCTATTGGCACCGCCAGGACGAAACCGACAAGGTGATGGACGCCGATGGCTGGTTGCATACCGGCGACATGGCGCGCATGGACGAAAACGGCTTCTTCTACATCGTCGACCGCAAGAAGGACATGATTCTGGTGTCCGGCTTCAACGTCTACCCGAATGAGATCGAAGACGTGCTGGCGATGATGCCGGGCATCCTGGAAGTGGCCGCCGTTGGTGCGCCCAACGAGAAGTCAGGCGAAGTGGTGAAGGTGGTCATCGTCAAGAAGGACCCCAACCTCACCGAGGAGCAGGTGAAGGAATTCGCCCGCGCCAACCTGACCGGTTACAAGCACCCGCGCATCGTCGAGTTCCGCAAGGAACTACCCAAGACCAACGTCGGCAAGATCCTGCGCCGCGAGCTGCGTGACGCCAAGCCGGAAGCCTGATGCTTCAGGCGTGACCCCTGAAAGCCTCCCCGCAAACGGGGAGGTTTTTTTTGTGCCTGTGAACTGATTGGGAAGCTGTGCGTGATCGCCCGCACAGAGTGATGGTTATCAGCGCCAGCCCGACGACCGCACTTTAAAGCCGCATACCTTCGCGTGATTCGTCATCCGCATTGCCGGCTACGGGCACGGGCACGATTGCCGTGGCACGTTCATCGGATCCAACAAGCGTCAGCGACATCGCCGCAATGGCGGTGACGGTACCGCCAGATTCGCCGCGGGAAACGAGATGGCCGGTAGTGCGCGGCTGATCGACCGCCCGTTCCTGAGGTAGCTCCACCACGGTTCCGCGTACGGCTACCCGATCACCGGTGCGAAGCCGCGAACCCATGCGCATGGTGAACTCGGCCTCGGCAGGCATGTTGATCGAGGTGTCATAGCCCTGATCCAGCACGAACACCCCATCGGATGTGGCCGGGTTGCCATCGCCTTCGTCCTGCAGGAACCAACCAATCGTGGGCGTGCCACGATCGCCTTCGCCCAGGGTTTCCTTGAGCTCCTGACCGATGTCGTCGTTGTCGCCCATCAGGTTGCGCACCACGATGCCTTCGACCAGCACCTCGCTGCCAAGCAGCGGGCTGCTCGCCCCCTGCCCTTGCACCTGCCCGATCAGCTGACGCGCGGGATCCATTGGCTCTACATGGAATTGGCTGCCAGGCAGTGGAAAGCCGCAACCGGTCGACGTCAATGCCGTACCGAGAACCGTGACTTTGGCTAGTGCTGACTTCCAACACATGACGTCCGTGCACCCCGTCTTTTTGTAGGAACGGCGTTAGCCGCGAAGCTCGTAGATTGTCAGATTACAAAAAAAACTGGACAAGGTGCATTCCCCGGCTTCGCGGCTTACGCCGCTCCTACGAAAGCCTGGCGCAGAAAGCACCGCTCGCCTGTGGGAGCGGCGTCAGCCGTGAACTCGTACATCATCAGATTGCAGAGATTCCTTGGCTGCAAGCATTGCCTGCTTCGCGGCTTACACCGCTCCTACAAAAGTCCTTGGCGTCAGGGCTGTGCGGTCTGCAACCGGTAGCTCGCCTGGCTACGGTACTCGACGCCATTCAAGGTGGTGCGCACTTCCACCGCATGCTCGCCCGGGCTCAGCTTGGTCGGCAACGCCGCGCGCCACAAATGGCTGGACGGTACAGCTTCCGGCGAACGGTCGTAGCCACGCAGCTCACTCGCCAGATCATCGGCAATGTTCTGCACCAGCAAGCGCGGGTCGGACTGCTTGACCTGCTTCATCGGCTGCCATTCACCGCCATCAACACGAAACTCCACCGGCAAGCCTTCATAGCCCATGAAGACGTTGGCATAGATGCCCCAGGCCGGATACGCGCCCTGACGCAGTACCTTGGGCGCATGCAGGGCGATCTGCTGATCTGCAGGTGCACGGGCAACGCGGTACTCGACGCTGTACTGGCCCTGCGGACGTACGTTGAGCAGGCCGTAGCCGTTGGGCGTGCCGTCGGCCATGGTGGTATCGGGAATACCCTGCGTGTCCTTTACCCCTGACCAGAACGCGCCACAGGCTGCCCCAACGTTGTACTCGTGCAGCGGCTTGGCACCATTCCAGCCCTGCGCGGCGCCCCAGAACACCTGACTCTGGTTGTGGGTATGACCGCTGACGATCAGCGGATGCGCCACCTGCTCCAGCAGCTTGAACAAGCGGGCGCGATCTTCAGCACGGTATACGTGATCGAACAGCGGGATATGGAAGCCAAGTACCACCAGCTTGTCCTTCGGGATGGTCGGCAAGTAGGCCTCAAGGAAGGAGAACTGATCCTCGCGCAGGCCGCCGATATAGGCCGGCTTCTGGCCGGGCTGGGCGATGATGTCGTCCATGCCGATGAACACCATCGAAGCCTCTTCCCAGGCATAGGTGTCGGGGCCGAGTTGGCGGTGATAGCTGGCCAGTGAATCGGCATCGCTGCTCGCGCCCAGATCCATGTCGTGGTTGCCGGGGACATGCAGCCACGGCACACCCAGCGAAGTGACCGCCTTGGTCAGTGCCGGATAGAGACTGGGGTCGTCATTGGTGATGTCGCCCAGGGTCATGCCAAGGCGTGCCTGATGCGTGCCGCGCAGCGGCGCAATGATGTCGCGCTCGAAGTAGCTGACGTCCAGCGCGGTGCTGGTCTGGCTGTCAGCCAGCAACAGCGTCTGGAAGCTGCTGGGTGCGTTCTTCTCCAGCTTCAGCGCGAATGGGCGACACTGCGCCTCACCCTCGCCTGCCTGTGGCCGCCAGATATCAGGCAGGCCATCCGCGCGCTTGGCGGCGCTATAGCCCGCCGGTTTGATGATGAAGATGTTGGGCTGGCTGGAGGCCGGCAGCTGGTATCGACCATCCTGGCCAGTGCTGACGATGTGCTCGCCATCGGAGACACGGATGCCTGCCAACGGCTTCTCGCCGGCGTCCTGTCGGCCATTGCCGTTGCTGTCGAGGAATACCGCGCCTTGGACACAGGATGCGCTGGCGGTGAACGGCGCGCAGGCCAGCAACAGAGCGGGCAACAGGAGTGGGCGCATGGAGGTCTCGGCAACAATGGGCAGGCGGCCATTATCGCCCCGGGATGCTGCAAAGGCATTGCTGCAGGTGGCGGGCAACCTCGTTCTTGTAGGAGCGGCGTCAGCCGCGAAGCCGATACCTCGTACGATTGCAGAGATCGCTAGCCGCGACGCATTGCCAGCTTCGTGGCTGACGCCGCTCCTACATCTGGCCAATCGGTAAGGCCCCTGCCGAGCATGGCTCGGCACTACAGTTGCTCAGCTGGCTGCCTTTTCTGCGGCCTTGGCGTGGCGGTCTTCGAGCACGGCGATGGCATCGTCCAGCGACAGGCCACGGGCGCGCAACAGCACGATCAGGTGGAACAGCAGGTCGGCCGATTCGCCCAGCAGTTCGTCGTCACGCTGTACGACGCCGGCGAGTGCGGTTTCCACGCCCTCCTCGCCCACTTTCTGTGCGATATGGCGCGCGCCTTTCTCGAACAGCTTGGTGGTGTAGCTGTTGAGCGGGCGATCGTGTTCGCGCTGCTTGATCAAGGCATTCAAGGCCCCAAGGAAATTACCCGGTGCGGCACTGAAGCAACTGGTCTCGCCGGTGTGGCAAGTCGGGCCATGCGGGCGCACGGTTACCAGCAGCGTGTCGTTGTCACAATCGCTGCGGATGTCGACCAACTCAAGGTGATTGCCGGATGTCTCGCCCTTGGTCCACAAACGCTTCTTGCTACGGCTGAAGAAGGTGACCTTGCCGCTGCTGCGGGTGGCTTCCAGCGCGTCGCGGTCCATATAGCCAAGCATCAGCACACGCAGCGTGGCCTCGTCCTGGATGATGACCGGGATCATGCCGTTGACCTTGTCCCAGTCTAGTGCAGCCGGATCAACTGGTTTGAATTCAGTAGACATCCCTAACCTCGATTTGTTGTTCGCGCAGGAACTGCTTCAGTTCCGGAATTGCAATGGCGCCGGAGTGGAACACGCTGGCAGCCAATGCCCCGTCAACGTCAGCCTGTTCGAATACATCGGCGAAATGCTGCGGCGTGCCCGCGCCGCCAGAGGCGATCAACGGAACCGTGCACAACGCCCGGGCCTGGCGCAACTGGGCAATATCGTACCCCTTGCGCACGCCATCGCTGTCCATGCAGTTCAGCACTATTTCACCTGCGCCGTGGGCCTGTACTTCACGCACCCAGTCCAAGGTCAGCTTGGCTTCGGCGCGGGTCTTGCTCGGGTCGCCGGTGTAGGAGCGCACCCGCCACTGGCCGTCTGCTTCGCGGATGGAGTCGATGCCGACCACAACGCACTGTTGGCCGAAGGCTTCGGCCAACTCCGCAATCAGCTGCGGGCGCTCCAGCGCCGGAGTATTGATGGAAATCTTGTCAGCGCCGGAATGGAGCACCGCACGCGCGGTTTCAACATCGCGGATACCGCCGGCCACGCAGAACGGAATGTCGATCAAACGCGCCACCCGCTCGATCCAGGCGCGGTCCACGGAGCGGCCTTCCGGGCTGGCGGAGATGTCGTAGAACACCAGCTCATCAGCGCCCTGGTCGCGGTAACGCAGCGCCAACTCGGTGATGTCACCCATGTCGATATGGTCGCGGAACTTGACTCCCTTGACCACGCGTCCTTCGCGCACGTCAAGGCAGGGAATGATGCGTCGACTCAACATGACAAGGCCTCATCAAGCTGCAAGTGACCTTCCAGCAAAGCCTTGCCGAGCACCGCGCCGCCGCAGCCAGCAGCCTTGGCCGCGCGGATATCGGCCGCATCACGGACACCACCGGAAGCCTGCACTGCCACGCCGGGCAGCAACTCCGCCAGATGCGCATAGAGCTCGATATTCGGGCCGGACAGCATGCCGTCGCGGGAGATGTCAGTGCACAACAGATGCTTCATTCCCGCGCGCGCGTAACGCCGGGCGAGCTCATCCAAGGTTACATCTGCGGTTTCGGTCCAACCGTGTACCGGCAAGCGCCACACGCCGTCTTCACCCTGACGGGTGTCCAGCGCGATGGTCAGCTGCTCGGCACCGAACTCTGCCAGCCAGGCCAATACCTGCTCGGGCTCGCGCACTGCCAGTGAACCGATCACCACGCGGCTGGCGCCGGCATCAAGAATGCGCGCCACATCATCACGACCGCGCACGCCGCCGCCGGTCTGCACTTTCAGCTTGGTGGTTGCAGCGATCTGCAGCAGCAAGGGCGCCAAGGTATAGCCGCCTGCCTTGGCCGCATCCAGATCAACCAAATGCATCCAAGTCGCACCGGTCGCAGCGAATGCCTGCGCGCGCGGCAAGGCGTCGTCGCCATAAGTGGTCTGCTTGGCGTAATCGCCCTGCAGCAGGCGCACAACGCGTCCGTCACGGATATCCAGCGCGGGGTAAACAGTGAAGCTCATGCGGCAATCTCGAGAAAGTTCTGCAGAATGCGTGCGCCCGGCCCAGCCGAACGTTCGGGATGGAACTGTGCACCGCACAGGCGCTCGCGCTGTATCACGGCGGTGAACAGGCCACCGTGATGACACGCAGCCACGGTGTCGGAAGTAACGGGAGCTGCGTAGCTGTGCACGAAGTAAGCGCTGGAGCCGAGCGGCACGCCGTCAAGCAAGGTCGACTCGCGCAAGGCCAGCAACTTGTTCCAGCCCATATGCGGTACGCGTACGCCGACACCGGGATGCAGGCGACGGACGATGCCCGGCAGCAGACCGAGACACTCCACATCGCCTTCTTCTGAACGTTCAAACAGCAGCTGCATGCCAAGACAAATGCCCATCAGCGGTACCTGCAGCTCGCGCAGCGGCTGTACCAACCCCTGCGCATGCAAGCGCCGCATGCCCTCGACCGCAGCCCCCACACCGGGCAGGACTACCCGCTCAAGGCCGGCTAGATCCGTTGGCTCGCGCACCATCTGCACATCAACCTGCAGCCGCTCCAGTGCATAGCGCACCGAGCCCAGGTTGGCGCCGCCGGCATCAACCAGACCGACCTTGCTCACAAGGCCCCCTTGGTCGACGGCAACTCGGTGCCTTCCTTGCGAATGGCCTGGCGCAAGGCGCGGGCCAAGGCCTTGAAGCAGGCCTCGACCTTGTGGTGATCGTTCTCGCCTTCAACCTTGAGGTTGAGGTTCAAGCCGCTGGCATCGCACAGCGAGCGGAAGAAATGCGGTACCAGTTCAGTCGGCATATCGCCAACGCGCTCACGCTTGAAATCACCTTCGAATACGAAATACGGACGACCGCTGAAATCCAACGCGGCGCTGGCCAGGGTCTCGTCCATCGGCAAGGTAAAGCCATAGCGCCCGATACCGCGCTTGTCACCCAGTGCTTCACGCAGCGCTTGGCCCAACGCCAGACCAGTGTCTTCGATGGTGTGGTGCTCGTCGATATGCAGGTCGCCCTTGGCTTCTACTTCCAGCGCGAAGCCACCATGGCGGCCGATCTGATCCAGCATGTGATCGAAGAACGGCAGGCCGGTGTTGATCCTGGAGCTGGCGACCTTGTCCAGGTCTACGAAGACGCGGATCTGGGTTTCCTTGGTATCGCGCTGCACGGTGGCGCGGCGCGGCGCGTCAGCCAGCTCATGGGCAATCGCATCCCAATCCCATTCACCGCCAAACTGCTCGGTGCGCAGTTGGAAGCCGCGGATCTTCATGTTGTCTGCGAACTGGATGTCGGTGGGACGATCACCGACCATGCCCGAGCGTGCCCAGTCGATACTGCGGTCCTGCAGATACGAGACCATCATGCCGATGCCCGGCTTGCGGTTGGGGCTGTTGTCCTGCGGCCAGCTGGGGTCGACCAGCACATCACGGAACGTGATGCCCTGGCTGGCGAAGATATGCAGCATCAAGTCGTTCGGGCCGTCGAAACTGGCCTGCGGATAACCTTCGGTTCCAAGGCCGTCCTGGTTGGAGACGATGACGAACTGGTAGCCCGCATCACGCAGCTTCAGCATTGCCGGAATCACGTTCTTGACGAAGCGGATCTTCTCGTAGGCGTCGATCTGGAAATCGGCCGGCTCCTCGATCAAGGTGCCATCGCGATCGACAAACAGAATGGGGGTCATGCGGTGAGCTCCAGCGTGGCAAGTGCGTCGAGGACGCGATCATTCTGTTCGGGGGTGCCCAGGGTGATGCGTAGCGCATCCTGCAGCTGCAGTGCAGCGCGTTGATCACGCACCACCACACCAGCATTCAGCAAGGCTTGAAACGCCGCCTCGGCATCGCTGAAGCGCACCAGCAGGAAGTTTGCGTCCGAGCCGTAAACATGGCGTACACAAGCTTGCAGCGCCAAAGCGATACGCAGCCGGCCGCGCTCGCTGCGCACGGTTGCGATGCGGGCGCTGGTCTGCGTCAGGGCTGCGTCGTCGAGGCCGGCAAGCGCCAAGACAGAGCATGGTGTGGGAATCGGATACGGAGCCTGACAGCGGCGCAGCACAGCGATCAGCGCTGCATCGGCAATGACACTGCCAATACGCGCAGCGGCCAAGGCGTGCGCCTTGGACAAGGTGCGCAGCACCGCAATATTGTCAACGCGATCCATCAAAGTGGTGGCGGATGGCTCATCGGAAAACTCGCCATAAGCTTCGTCAACCACCACCAGCGCCTGACCGCGCAGCGCTTCGGCCACGGCCTGCACCTGCTGTAACGGAATGCTCAGACCACCGGGATTGGACGGTGAGCACAGGAACACCAGCTTGGCATTGCCTTGCTTTGCAGTGGCGATGATGGCGTCGATGTCAGGCACCAGCCCCGCCTCGGTATCCAGCAGCGGCACTTCCAGTGCGGGTGCATTCTGCAGCCGCGCACTGACCGCATACATGCCGAACACCGGCGGCGTGTACAGCACCGCATCGCGGCCGGGAGCGCACAAAGCGCGCACCAGCAGATCGATGGCTTCATCACTACCGCGACCGATCAGCAACTGCTCGGGCTGGCAGCCGTACAACCCTGCCAGACGCTCGCGCAGGAGCTGCGGCTGCGGATCGGGATAGCGACGGCAACTGGCATCGGCGTCGCCGGGATTTGCCCATGCCGATTCATTGGCGTTGAGCCAGATTTCTCCCTGCAGTTTGGCGCTCCGCGCGGAAGAATAACCGCCGAAGTCGCGCAGGTCCTCACGAACCAGATCGAGCACGCTCACGGTGCAACTCCCAGCCGTAGCGCCACCGCGTTGGCGTGTGCACCCAGACCTTCAGCACGGGCCAAGGTCAACGCGCACGGGCCAATACCGGCAATGCCTTCGCGGCTGGCAGCCTGCACGCTGATCTGATTCTGGTAGCTGGCAACGCTGACACCGCTATAGGCGCGCGCGGCACCGGCGGTGGGCAACACGTGATTGGTGCCCGAGCAGTAGTCACCCAGCGCTTCGGGCGTGTAATCGCCCAGGAACACCGAGCCGGCTGCTTCCACTTTGTCCAGCCATCGACGCGGCTCGCGCAATGCAAGAATCAAATGCTCAGGCGCATATCGATTGGAGATTTCAAATGCCTGCGCAATCGAACCAACCTTGACCAGCAGCGATGCGCCCAGCGCCTGGCGCGCAATCGCCGCGCGGCTGAGCTGTGCAAGTTGCGCTTCCACCTGGTCCTGCACGGCGGCAATCATCGCCGCGTCATCGCTGAGCAGCAACACCTGCGAATCCGGACCGTGCTCGGCCTGCGACAGCAGGTCTGCAGCGACAAATGCAGGGTTGGCGCCAGCATCGGCGATCACCAGCACTTCCGAAGGACCGGCCGGCATGTCGATCGCGGCGGCACCGGCTTGGGCGACCTGCTGTTTCGCTTCGGTGACAAAGCTGTTGCCCGGCCCGAACAGCTTGTCGCAGGACGGAACCGACTCGGTGCCATAGGCCATTGCAGCAATCGCCTGCGCACCGCCAATCTTGAACACGCGGTGCACGCCGGTCAGGCGCGCAGCCACCAGCACTGCAGGATCGGCCGTGCCGTCCTTGCGCGGCGGCGTGCACAGCACCACTTCGCGGCAGCCTGCCAGCTTGGCCGGCACACCCAGCATCAGCGCGGTCGAAGGCAGCGGTGCGCTACCCGCGGGCACGTACAACCCAACGCGGGAAATCGGGCGAATGACTTTCTCGCAGACAACCCCGGGTGCGGTTTCCACGCTGTAGGGCTGCGCCATTCCTGCGCGGTGAAAGGTATCGATGCGCTCCGCGGCCTGCTGCATGGCGATGCGCAGCTCAGCCGAGACTGCCAGTTCGGCTGCGGCAAATTCGGCCTCACTGACTTCAAAGCGCTCCGGCGCGATGCCGTCGAAGCGCTCGGTGATTTCACGCAGCGCCGCGTCGCCACGGCTACGCACCTGCTCGATCAAGCCGGCGACCGACTCACGGGTCTGCGTGGCTACGGTTTGCACCGGACGGGTCAGAGCGCGCGCCTGTGCTTCGGCGTCGAGCGCGTTCCAATCGAGGATATTCATACCAGCGACTTCTCCACTGCCAACACCATCAAGCCTTGCGCGCCAGCACGCTCCAGCTCTTCCAGTCGCTGCCAGCTCAAAGCACCACTGCACATGGTCTGCAGCCGTATCGCATTGCCCTGCCCCGGCAAACGCAGCAGCGGCTCAGCGTCTGGCAACAGGCGGGCCAGTGCTTCAACGCGATCCTCGGCGGCCGAGAACATCAACAGCTTCTGGTCCTGCACCTTGCTCAAACCATCAAGGCGTCGCAGCAGCATCGCCATCAGGCCAGCGCGTGCGTCATCAAGCTCACGTACCGGACCGGCGAGTACTGCTTCACTTTCGAGCAACACTTCCACCGGCTTGAGTTGATTGGCTGCCAGCGTGGCGCCACTGGAAACCAGGTCACAGATGACTTCCGCAGTGCCCAGCTTTGGCGCGATTTCCACCGACCCGGAAAGCTCTACCACCTGTGCGTCAATCCCCTTCTCCTGCAGCCATACGGCAAGGATGGCCGGGTAGCTGGTGGCGATGCGCTTGCCCTGCAGCATCTGCACGCCCTGCCAATCCCAATCTTCCGGCACCGCGATCATCAAGCGGCAGGAACCAAAACCAAGACCACGCAGCGGCCGGTACGCATCAGCCAAACCAACCCGCCGACGCGCTTTGGCCTGTTCGTCCAATTCGTTCAAGCCAACCACGCCCAGATCGCAGACACCGTCGGCGATCAGCCCGGGGATATCGTCGTCCCGCACCAGCAGCAGGTCCACCGGCAGCGATTCGCCGAAGCAGAACAGCTTGTCGCGGCTCTGCCGCCAGCTCAGCCCACAAGCCGCCAACAGGCTGCGTGCGGGATCGGCCAAGCGGCCGCTTTTCTGGATGGCGATGCGCAGCCGGTCGCGTGCCGGGGCGGAGGTTGAAGCACTCATGGGGTTTTCTCAGTTGGATTCGGTTTTGCGCGTGGCAAGACGGTCGATGGCGGCGGCGTAACCACCCGCACCATGCTCGAGCGAACGCGCGACCCGGCCGATGGTGGTAACGCTCACCCCGGTAAGGTCATATATCTCACGGTAGGGCACACCTTTGCGCAGCAAAGGGACCACCCGCCAGCGGTCAGCCATGGCCTCCAGCTCGGCGGGGGTACACAGATCGCGCAGGAAGGCCTGCACGTCCTGCGGCCTGTCCAGCGCGGCCAAAGCCCGCGCCAACGCCTTCAGCGGGGCATCGGAGGGCTTCTCTCGTTCAATGTCAGGGCGTGACTTCATCATGTATCAATGTATTAGCGTGCTAATACATTAGTTCGAAATAGCACCAGAGTCAATTCGACCGCCTGTAGTGCCGAACCATGCTCGGCGGAGGCTTTTCCGGCAAAGTTCCAGCCGAGCATGGCCCGGCGCTACAGGCGGGCCCGCCGTTGCGAGAGCGGCGCAAGCTGCGAAATCATGACCGCAACGGTCGGGGAAGGGGTGGGCCAGGCCCTCCCCAGCCCTCCCCTTCGCTGAGCGAAAGGGAGGGAGCAGATTCGTAGTGCCGAGCCATGCTCGGCATGGAGCTTTCCCGGTAATGCCCCCTGCCGAGCATGGCTCGGCACTACAGGCAAAAAAAAGCCCCGCTATGCGGGGCTCTCATTCAGCGCGCCATAGCGCGGGTCTGTTCCAGCTCTACCTGGAGAGTAGATGCCAACTCATCCCTGGCTACTTCGAACTGCTGCTCACGTAGCAGATCCTTCACCGCGACCACACCGCGGGCCAGCTCATCCTCACCAGCCAACACCACAAAGCGGATACCAGCCTTGGCCGCGTACTGGAACTGCTTGCCGATCTTCTTCGGCTCCATCTGCACTTCGGTATTGATACCACCAGCACGCAGGCGACGGGCGATATCCAGCGACTGCGGCATCGCCGCCTCGTCCATCAAGGCCACCATCGCGTGCACGCTGCTTTCGGCGATGCCGTCAATCAGGTTGGCCTCGCGCAGCTGCCAGAACAAACGGGTCAGGCCGATCGAGATGCCGACGCCCGGCAGCTTGGACTTGGTGTAGTGGCTGGCCAGGTCTTCATAGCGGCCACCCGAGCAGATCGAGCCGATCTGCGGATGATCAACCAGGCTGGTCTCGTACACTGTGCCGGTGTAGTAATCCAGGCCACGGGCAATGGAGAAATTCAGGCAATAGGCGGTTTCCGGCACGCCCAGCGCCTTGACCAGTTCCAGCACTTCGCGCAGCTCAGCAGCACCGGCACGCAACGACTCGCTGGCTGATTCGCCGGCGGCATCCAGCACCACTTCGATCTGCGCCAGTGCATCGGCATGCGAGCTGGAGCGGACTTCGACGAAGGCCAGGATGCGATCGACCGCGTCAACCGGCAGGCCGAAATCCGGGCCGACCAAGGTCTCACGCACGTAGTCAGGACCGCGCTTGTCGAGCTTGTCGACCTCGCGCAGCACCAGCGCCTGCTGCTCTGAATCCACGACACCCTGCGCTTCGAAGAAGCCACGCATCAGCTTGCGATTGTTCAGCTGAACGGCGAAGTTGCCGATACGCAGCTCCGAGAACACCGCATAGATCACCGCCAGCACTTCGGCATCGTAACGGATGCTCAGCGTATCCTTGCCGATCACGTCAACGTCGCACTGGTAGAACTCGCGGAAGCGGCCACGCTGGGCACGTTCACCACGGTAAACCCGCTGCATCTGGTAACGACGGAACGGGAAGGTCAGGTCGTGCTCGTGTTCGGCCACATAGCGGGCCAGCGGCACGGTCAAATCGAAACGCAGCGCCATCTCAGGCAGGCCGCCCTTGTCAGCTGATTCGGCGGCGTTGGCCAGCGCACCGGTGGACTGCACGAAATACACCTGGCGCTCGGTCTCGCCGCCGGATTTGGTCAACAGCACATCGGACAGCTCGAACACCGGGGTTTCCACCGGCAGGAACCCGAAGCGCTCGTAGTTGCGGCGGATGACGTCCAGCATGCGCTGGAACGCGATCTGCTCGCGCGGCAACAATTCCATGATGCCGGGCGGGGTACGGGGCTTGATCACGGGCAAAACTCCTGCAACTCAATGGGGAAACGGTCGCTAATTCTAGCCGCACACCGCCCGTCTGGCCGCATGAAGTATAATTTGGGGCACTTCCCCCTCGTTCTAGACATGTCCCGGCCAGCCCAAGGCACCGAGCAATCCACGGTTTCGTCCATTGCCGCCGAAGGCAATGGCGGGCGCGAGTGCCTGCAGTGCTCGGTCCGCCACCTGTCGGTATGCTCGGCCCTGTCCTGTGACGAAGTACACGCGCTGGAGCAGATCACCGTGTCCACGCCAGTGGCGATGGGCACCACACTGGCCCGCGCCGGCGAGCCGCGCGCTTATGTCTATACAGTAACTGAGGGCGCGCTGCGCCTGGTGCGCACCTTGGCCGATGGCCGCCGACAGGTGAACGGCTTTGTACTGCCGGGCGATTATCTGGGCCTGAGCGGCAGCGATCACCACCGCTACGACATCGAGGCCATTGCCGACAGCCGGGTCTGCCGGGTGCCGACCACGCAGATGCGCGACCTGCGTCAACGCTACCCGCACTTGGAGCGTAAGCTGCTGCAGCGCGCCTGCCAGGAGCTGGATGCGGCCCAGGACAATGCACTTGCGCTCGCCCGCCTGCAGCCGCCGGAGCGGTTGGCAGACTTCCTGCTGCGCCTTGCCGCCCGCGAGGCGACCTTGAACGGGCGCAGCAGCAACCGGGTGTCATTGCCGATGGGCCGCGGCGATATCGCCGACCATCTTGGCCTGACCATGGAAACGGTGAGCCGCACCTTCACCAAGCTGCGCCAGCAGGGTCTGATCGCCCTGCCCCACCTGAATGTGGTGGAGATTCTGGATTTCGCCGAGCTGCAGCACCTGGCCAACGACGAGTTCTGACGCTTCACCTGTAGTGCCGAGCCATGCTCGGCTGGAGCGTTACCGGGGAAGCCTCTGCCGAGCACGGCTCGGCACTACCTGGCCGAATTTGCCGGGAACGCCTCTGCCGAGCATGGCTCGGCACTACGCTTCGGTTTTTGGTTACAACAGCTTTTCGCGTAGGGCGGCGTACTCCGGTGCGCAGGGTTCGGCATGGGCTGGACGCTTCAGCAGTTCGGCCAAAGCCGGCGGCACTTCTACTTCGCGGCCGATCATTGGCTCAACCACCGATTCGAATTTGGCCGGGTGCGCGGTCGCTGCCACTGCCCAATGCTGATCCGACGCTGCACTGCCACTGGCGCGCAGCTGCTCCAGAACATGCACCGCCGTGGCGGTATGCGGACAGAACACTTCGCCGTATTCGCGATAGCGATGGGCGATGGTTTCGCGAATGGTTGTATCGTCCACCGCCAGCGAAGTGAACGCATCGCGCAGTGCCGCATCATCACCCTTGTACAGCCAGCGCAGGCGCTCGAAGTTACTCGGTGCGCCCACGTCCATCGCGTTGGCGAGCGTGGCGACACTGGCCTTCGGCGCGTAATCAGCGCCGCTGAAGTAGTCCGGCAGCACGCGGTTGGCGTTGGTCGCCAGCACGATGCGCCCCAACGGTACACCCAGTGCACGCGCCATCACCGCCGCCATCGCGTTACCCAGGTTCCCGGTAGGGATGACGAAGTTCAGCAATGAGCCGTGCGCAGCCTGATGACTGAGCGCGGCATGTGCGTAGTAGCTCATCTGCGGCAACAGGCGCCCCAGGCTGATGCTGTTGGCAGAACTCAACGGCACCTGCGCCTGCAAGCCGGTATCGCTCAAGGCCTGCTTGGCCATCGCTTGGCAGTCATCAAACGATCCGGCCACGCGGAGTGCGCGGATATTGCCGCCAAGGCAACCCAGCTGATGTGCCTGACGCGGTGATACCCGCCCATCCGGGTACAGCACTACAACCTGAAGATTGGGCTGGTTATGGAAGGCCGCAGCGACGGCGGCACCGGTGTCGCCTGAAGTGGCGACCACGATGGTCAGTGGACGTTCCTGCCCTGCGCGCAAGCGCGAAAGGCTGGCAGCGAGGAAGCGCGCGCCGAAGTCCTTGAACGCCGCGGTGGGGCCATGGAACAGCTCCAGCACGTGATCGTTACGGGTCGCCAAAGCCTGCAGCGGCGCTGGGAAATCGAAGGCTTCGCTGCAGATCTTCGGCAGCTCGACTGCCAACGCATCGTCTGCAAAGAACGGCTGCAACAGCTCGGTAGCGGTCGCGGCGAGCGTGTCACCCAGCTGCAAGGTGCGTGCTGCCGGCATTGTTTCAGGCACGTACAAGCCACCATCGGGTGCCAAACCGGCGGCAATGGCTTGGCTGAGCGTGGCGGCGGGGGAAGCGTTGCGGGTGGAGATAAAGTTCATTCGGAAATCCACTAAATGATTGATGTGCTGCTCTGGACTCGAGACCCGCGCAAGGATCCCCCTCACCCCAACCCCTCTCCCGATGGGAGAGGGGCTATCAGGCTTAGAGCAGTCTGGCGCCGGGGCTGTTGATCGGGCTCACCCAGCTTTGGCTGTCGAAACCCGCTGCTGCGAATGCTGCCTGCACCTTGGGCGCAGCAGCCGATGCAGCATCACGATCTTCAAACCAGGCAAAGACACTGGGACCTGCACCGGAGATGCTGGCGCCCATCGCCCCTGCAGCCAGTGCGGCTGCCTTGGCGGCATCGAAGCCAACGATCAGAGGTGCGCGACGTGGCTCGACCAGCACATCAAGCAAGCCTGCCCGCACCAGACCCGCGTCGCCGGCATGACAGCCGGTCAACACCAGGGCCAGATTACTGCTCTGTGCGACAAACTCTTTCAATGCATAACTGCCCTGCAAGGCTTCGCGTGCGTGCCGCGTCTCCAGAAGCGCGTCCGGATGCACCAGCAGGCTATGCCAATGCGCGGGGACCGGTACCGGCACCAAACGCTCCAGCGTTGAGAGCACCAAGCCCCCCAGGAACATCGGGCCAAGGTTGTCACCGTGGCGGCTGCCGCTGGCCACTGCTTCACCGTCCAGCGAGTACTTGTACAACTGCTCTCGACTCAACGGCAGATCCAGCAACGCATTAGCTGCAACCAAAGCCGCTACACAGGACGCGGCCGAGCCGCCCATGCCTGAGCTAAGCGGTATGCCCTTGTCGATCTCCACTTCAAAACCGAACGGGAGCGCCAGCGCCTCGCGCAAGGCAATCAGCGCCGCCCCTGCGGTATTGCTGGGCGCATCCAGCGGCAACTCCACCACTGCGCCGCGAATGGCGACGATGCGCACTTCCGGCGCATCGATGCGCCGCACCGTTACCGTGTCTCCAACGTCAGGTACTGCATAGCCCAGCAGATCAAAGCCTACCGCCACATTGGCCACCGACGCCGGCGAAAACGCCCGCGCCTGTCGTGCCCCGGAACCCATCAAAGCATCACTCACAATCGCGCTCCCTCGCCCGCTGCCACACGCAGCACATCGGCAAACACACCGGCTGCGGTCACTTCCGGACCAGCGCCCGGACCTTGCACCACCAAGGGGTTGTCGCAATAGCGACGGGTGGTGAACTGCACCACGTTGTCGGTCAAACGCAGGTTGGCAAAAGCGTGATCAGCCGGAAGCTCGACCAGGCCAACGCTCGGCTGTTGCCCCGGCTTGAACTGGGCGACGTAGCGCAGCACATTGCCGCGGGCACGCGCATCAGCCAGGCGTTGCGCAAAGCCCGTATCCACTTCATGCAGGCGTGCCATGAAATCCTCGACGCTCGCGCCCTGCAATACAGCGGGTACCAGGCTTTCCACCGCCACGTCTTCAAGGCTCAGCTCATAACCGGCTTCACGGGCAAGAATCACCAGCTTGCGGGCCACATCCACGCCGGACAGGTCGTCACGCGGGTCCGGCTCGGTGTAGCCCATGCCACGCGCCTGCGTGACCAACTCGGAGAACGCCACGCTGCCATCGTACTTATTGAACAACCAGGCCAGCGTGCCGGAGAAAATGCCAGCGATCGCCGTCACGTCATCACCGGTATCGACCAGATCGCGCAGCGTGGTGATCACCGGCAGACCCGCGCCCACCGTGGCTTCATAGCGGAAGCGTGCGCCGGTAGACGCTGCCGCCTCACGGATCGCCTGATAGCGTGCCAGCGGACCGGAGCCTGCCTGCTTGTTCGGGGTGACCACATGGATGCCGGCGGCCAACCAACCGGCATAGCGATCAGCAACTTCGGCACTGCCACTGCAATCGATGATCAGCGTATGTGGCAGACGCGCCGACAACAGGTGCTCGGTGAACAGATCAAGATCATTCGGCAACGCTGCCGAGTCGAATGCGGCCTTCCAGTTGCCGTGCATGCCACGCTGGTCGAGCACCATGCGGTTGCGCGAAGCGACTGCACGCAGGCGCAGATCCAGCTTGGCCCTGGCCAGCAGTGCAGCTTCGGACGCATACAGCTGTTCAAGCAAGGCTGCGCCGACATTGCCCGGCCCGATCACGCCGACCGAGAAGGTCTGTGGCGACAACCAGAAGCCGGCATGTGCAGCGCGCAGCGCCTTGGTCGCATCGCAGGCTTCGATGGCGACCGAGATGTTGCGTTCGGACGAGCCCTGCGCGATGGCCAGGATATTGACCTGCGCGCGACCCAACGATTCGAACAGACGCGCTGCAACGCCGGGTTGGCCGGCCATGCCATCGCCCACCGCCGCAAGCACGCTCACCCCGCTGGTGAGCTGCACGCGCTGCACCTGGCCCGCTGCCAACTCATGCGAGAACGCCTGGGTCAGTGCGTCACGGGCGAACTCTGCCTCGGCCTGTTTCACCACGCAGCAGATCGAATGTTCGGACGAACCCTGCGAGATCATCACCACCGACACATGCGCATTACGCAGCGCAGAGAACACCCGCTCGGCGGTACCGGGCACGCCTATCAGACCGGTACCTTCGACATTCAGCACAGCCAGATCCGCGCTTAGAGTCAGGCCCTTGATCGGGCCGCTGCTGGAGCTGTCGGCGGTGATGCGGGTACCCGGGTGATCCGGACGGAAGGTGTTGCGGATGATGATCGGCAGGCCGCGCTCGATGGCCGGCGACATGGTCTGCGGATGCACCACCTTGGCACCGAAATAGGCCAGTTCACAGGCTTCGTCGTAGCTCAGGGCATCCAATTGCACCGCTTCCGGCACCACCCGCGGATCGGCCGAGAGCACGCCATCGACGTCGGTCCAGATATGCAGCTCGTCGGCAGCGAACAAGGCAGCAAAAATTGCGCCGGAAAAATCACTGCCGTTGCGCCCCAGCGTGGTGATGTTGCCTTTGCGGTCGCGGGCGACAAAACCGGTAACCACCAGCCGCTGCGCCGGATGCGATTCGCGCCACAACGCCAGCTTGGCAGCGCTGGACTTCCAATCGACATCAACGCCAAGCTCGCCATGGTTGACCACCAGCACGTCGCGCGCATCCAGTACATCGGCGTCTTCACCCAGCGCCTGCAGGTGATGGCCAAGCAGGTGGGCCGAAAACACTTCGCCCAGGCCCTGCACGCGGTCCAGCACTTCCTGCGGCAACTCACCGATCACCGCCAACGCCGCCAGAATCTCGCGCAGACGCTCGAAGCGCGCATCCAACCATTCGATGGTCACCCCGGACTGCTCGCCCAGCAGCGCGGCGGCCGCACCACGATGGCGTGCACGCAATTCGTGCCAGCGGTCATCCCAAGCCGGATCGGCTGCAGCCGCAGCCTTGGCCAGGCCGATCAGCGCGTCTGTCACGCCCTTCATCGCCGACACCACGGTGACCTGCACGCTCTCGTCCCGGGCCAGCAGCAGCTGCGCCACATGCCGGTAACGCTCGGCATCGGCGACGGAAGTGCCGCCGAATTTGTGCACGACGGTGCGAACGGCAGCGTTCGCGGCGGAATCGGCGGGAGAAGCAGCAACTGACGACATCGGAAGAACCTCGGCTGGAGGCCCCGACACGCATCTTGATGGGGTTCCCCCGCATCCTGATCCGGGTGCGGGGCCGTGGTTTTCGGAAATTACGCGAAGACGACGGGCCGCACCGGGCTAATGGTGACGGTAATAGTGGTGGTGGTAATGGCGCCGCCGAACCCGGCCACGCGCACCTGGCCGCCGGAAGGCGACTGCAAGAGGCTGACGAGGGGCTGCGGGCGGCTCATGGCCTTCAAGAGACAACAGCCGGGATCAGGCTGTCAAGTGCTGCGTTGCAAAAACGCAGATAAAGGCAACGTCGCCAAACCTGCAGCTAAAAGTTGCAAATGTCATCAAGCGCGAACGTCGCGCATTTAACCAACAAGCAGCGCGCAACAGCTGGTTCATTGCTGCGGGCGCTGCCTGCGGAACATGCAGGCCAACTATCGCCCGCAAGCAATCGAAAGCAGCACCGCTGTCCCGCTTTCGCCACCTGACTGCGCAGGATTCTCAGGCCGAAGCTGGCGCTACCGCCTTCGGCCGGTGCGCCGCGGCGCTCCAGACCACGCCGAGCAGAAGGCAGAGCGCAGCAACAATCTCGATCGCCACTGGCCAGCGCTGCTGCCACAGGAAGCCGTAGAGCAGCCCGAACAAGGTCTCGAACACGATCATCTGCCCGCCCAGGGTCAGCGGCAGCGCGCGGCTGGCGCGGTTCCAGCAAGCATTGCCCAGGATCGAGGCAAACACCGCCACCGCAGCGGCCATCGCCCAGAAGCCCGCCCATTCGCGCCCCGTATGGCCTGCCCCGCCATCGGCGAAGGCGAGCGGCGCCAGCAGCAAGGCCAGACCGCCGGTTGCCACGCCCGTCAGCAGCGACCAGTCGTGTCCGGATACATCAGGCACCTTGGCCAACCAACGGGTATTGCCCACCGAATAGGCCGTCCACGACAACAGCGCGCCGACCCCGCACAGCAGCCCGATCAAGCGCTGGCCCGGGTTGCCCTGGACATGGGTGGAGCCCATGGCTTCGACCCCCATCAGCACAACGCCGGCCACGCACAGCGCCAGCGCCGGGGCCAAGCGGGTCAGCGGGACCGCACCCGGCTCGCGTGCGCCAACCACCGCCACCAGCACCGGCACCATGCCAACGATCAGCGCCGCCGCCGCGCCACCACTCCATTGCACGCATAGCGACAGCAGCACGAAATAGATCAGATTGCCGAGCAGGCTCAACCAGGTGAGTGCCGTCCATTCGACCTTGCCGATGCGGGCACGGAGCGCCGGCCAGCGCGGCACCAGCAATACGATCGCGATCAACCCATAGACCAGATACCGCGCCGCAGCCAGCTGCAACGGGGAAAAATCCGACAACACTGCGGGCGCAAGGAAGACCAAGCCCCATAGCGCTCCCGAGGCCACACCATTGGCGATACCGCCCGCCATCCGATCTTTCATCAAACCACCTACGTCCTGAGCAACCGCCACAGCTTCCGACCACTGCGGCCCTGTGTATTGACCCAACCTTCGCGACTTTGGCCCCAGGCTACGCCTGCAACTGCCGCCGGTAGCGCCCCGGGGTGACGCCTAGCTCGCGGCGCATGGCCCGGGTGAGCGCACTCTGGTCGGAGTAGCCAGCCTGCTGTGCAATCCGTGCCAGCGGTAGTAGACCTTCGGCGAGGCGTTGCTGCGCCCATTCCAGGCGTTGACGCTGCAGCCACTGGACAGGGCTGCAGTCCAGTTCGCGACGGAACGCTGCGTGCAGTGCGGTCAGGCCCAGCCCCGCCTCATTCGCCATGCGCGCCAACGACCAGTCCTGCCCTGGGGCGAGACGGATCCGCTCGCACAAGGCCCGCAGGCGGCCATCGCGGCGTTGCCGACCCTGCGCGAGAACCGCATCCAGCAACAATGGCAGCACCTGCCGCGTCAAGGCCGGCGCCAACTGCGCCCGTCCCTCCGCCGCCTGCTCCACATAGGCCAGCAGATGCCTCGCCGCCGGAGGCAGAACAAAGAATGGGCGTTGCCGCCCGGTTTCCAGCTGCGCGTCGTCCAGCCGCGATGCGTCGCAGTCCACGATCAGGAAACGGTTGCGCCCCCGCGCCTGCTGCACATGCAAGGCACTGGGCGCGACAAACGCCGCACGCTGCGGGTCCAGCCACCCACCGCGACCCTCCACCTCAAGCTCCAGCATGCCGTGCAGCGGCAGGACCAGCTGCACATGCGCATGCCGATGGCCATGACCGATACAGCCATAGCTGCGGAAGCTCAGGGAATCGTCTGCATGCATAGCGGGCACCGCGGAACAGGCAGTGCGGCGCTGGGCCGTCGGCCATGCGAGGGTGGTGGCCCCGACACGATTCGAACGTGCGACCTGTCCCTTAGGAGGGGACCGCTCTATCCAACTGAGCTACGGAGCCGAATACGCAAGGATACAACCAAGCGTGAACATGGACAAAGTCCTGATATCGTCCTGATCTTCGCAAACGGCACAGTCGACGCTGCCGGTTCAGAAAGCAATGTCGACCAGAACGGTATCCACGTAGCGTCCCACAGGCACCGGGGCCTGATCCGCATAGACCTTCGCGTTGTAGCTGAAGACCTGCCTGCCAACGCCCGCGCCGGGGCCCGGATTGACATCAGCGCCGGCACTGGAGCGCCGCTCGGTGTCCACGCTGCCCCACCGCATACCGCTGACGCCCTGGAACAGATCGTAGGCCAGCAGTTCCCCCTGTGCCGATCGCATGTTGCGCCGTGCCGCCGCTAGGTTCTGCCCGTCCCCCAGGCCGACGCTGTAGGCACTGCCTTTGGTGCAGGTAACCGAGATGTTGCCGTTGACCACGGCAAATGCCGAGGGAAGCGCAGCAGCACCGAAATCCAGATCCGGCGCAGCGATACTGCAGTCGTTCTGCACCACCAGCTTGACCGGGACCGTCGTCACCCCACTGCCGGTGTCATATGAAGAGCAAACCCCGGCACCCGAGCTGGCCGTACAGTAACGCCACTCCCAGGCCAGGGTCGCGGTGTCCTCGTAATTGCCTGCGGCGACATTGCTGCCGCCGGCTGCCGCCAGATACAACGGCATCGCCTTGCCGCTTGCACTCTGCAACAACCCCAGTGCGTCGATTACACCCTGCCCAACCAGGTCCAATGGCACCGCAGGGATCAATGCTGCGCCGTTGTTCCTGTCCGCAGAGGCGTACAGCTGGTAGTTCAGTAAATCCCCCGTCGGTCCCAGCAAGCCAGCGTTGGCAGAACTGAAGGTCACGCGGAAATAGGTGTCCTGCGTCTCCCAGGGTTGCAGGGCCTGGCCGCTGCATTCGATGCCTGCGTCACGCGTGGAGGTCGTCTGCGCCGCGGCACCCAGGGCAACGGAGCCCACTGCCCCGAAATCCGCGGATTGTGCATTGCCCGTTGAGCACGCCGCCGCGGCCTGCCCCGTTCCCGCACACACCAGGAACAACCCCACCACACGCGCCAGCCCGCTCATCGGCACACCAGGGGGGCAGGCATCATCACCGCTGCGTCGTCGTCATCGGCCTTGAACATCGCCACGCAACTCTCTCCACTGGCCTGCATCACCTGAAGATGATTGACCTCGTCCAGACGCTCCACATACACCAGCCCGTCCCAGCCAACCACCGTATGCACCCCGCTTTCCACATGCTGCACGCGCGTGCCCATCGGCAGCACCGCCCCCTGTGCATCGGTGAGGACCACACTGGCGGCGCGGGAACGGACAACAGGGAACTCCAACAGATAGCCACTGCGCGCACGCACCATCACGCGTGCCTCCACCAGCGCACTACGCACATCCGCTGAAGATCCCAACAGGTCGATCTCGTACTTGCCCGGATAGTAGGCGCTGGTCCATGGCACCAGCAGATGCCCGCTAGCGCCGGTTCGGCCGACCTCCTGGTTTTCGTAGCGCACTGGGATCCCTGCCTGGCCCTTGGTACTGACCACCACGAATGCGTCGTCCACGCGGTTACCGGCAAACATCCGCCCATCCATCCATACCGCCGAGCCGCTGACATCGGCCCAACGGGTCATGTTGGAACGGCTGCCGTAGGTGCCTGCCTGCACCTGCAGCAGGTCACCGCGCCAGGTCGCATCCAGCTGACGGTAGTCCTCGTCACCGCCATGCGCATAGCCAAGGTTGTAGCCGAAGCCGCCACTCGTGGGTGCCTGGCGCCCATAGTTCACGCGTTCAACCCGGTCCCCGTTGTTGTCACGCTCGGCGGACACCGCCAGCGTGGCCCGCCCGCCCATCGGCACCATCACCTGCGCCATCGCCGCCCAGCCATGGGCATCAAGATCACGGTTGGCCGACATATACAGGCTCATCCCTGACCGCGACGAACGGGTCCAGGACAGATTGAGCAATCGGCTGCGCGAGTCGTCCGCATTGCGGACATCGAAATAGCCAAGACCCGCGCTGCCCCAGGTACCCATACGGAGGCTGGCGGTCGCCTGCTGGCTGCCGCGACTGGTGCGCAGCGTCTGGGCATTGATCGCGCCCAGATCCGCATAGCCGGCCTGCCGCTGCATGCGCTGATAGCTCAAGCTGTAGCGGGGAGCGTTGAACTGGTAGCCAAACGCGAGCTGGCGGGCCTGTCGTCCATTGAAATGGCTCTGGCTCACTGCCGCGTTCACAACACCGGCGTTGGCCACGCGCAGGTTGGCACCGACGCCGGCCAACGACAGCTGCCGTGCGGCTTCGGCGTGCCCTTCCAGAGTCAGCCAGTCCACCACGCCGTAGCGCAGTGTGGCGCTGCCCGCCGCCTTGCCGTAGCTGAAATTGCGGATGCCGTAGTCTTCGCGCAGATTGCCTGCTGCCACCGAGAAATCGACCAGCCCCGGCTGCAACAGCCGGGTGCTGACGTAGAACGGCAGGGTCGTCGAGACTTGCCGGCCCAATGCGTCAGTAGTGACCACCACCGCTTCGCCGGCGCCGTTGATCAGCGGAATATTGGTCAGCGTATAGGGGCCCGGGCTCAGCTGCGTACTGGAGGACTTATAGCCATTGACGAACAGGTCCAGCGCGGTCGGCACGGCCACCTCGCCGGCAAATTGCGGCAACGGGTAGGTCACAAGATCCGGCCGCACGCTGAAATCACGCGAGAACTGCACGCCGCCCAGCCGCACCGAGCTGCTCCACGGCAACGCTGCGGTGATCACATCACCGGCTTCATAGGTCAGCAGCCGGGTCTCGTCGGAGTAGCGCCAGGTGGTGTCGTAGCGCAGATACCCCTCCTGCTGCCCCTTGCCGCCGCTGACGATGTGGCGGAACTGCCCGGTATTGGTCAGGCTGCCAGCAGCACCGAAGACACGCAGCTCGTTCCAGGCTGCAAGGTAGCTGCCGCCAAGGTCGACGTCACTTGCGTAGATGTCGTAGTTGAACATCGCACCCGGGCTTGCCTGCGCCGCCATGCGCGGTGCCGTGCCGCGATAGCTGATGGTCTGCGTGGCCAACCACGCAGGCGGCACCTCCAGCACCAGCCGCAGCAGTGCCCGGTCGTAATGCGCGTGCAGGCCAGGCACATCTTCCAGCGCAATGTCATCTGTGGCCGGTTGTGGCAGGTTGATACCGGCACCGGCCAATGCCGCCGCGCTGGCATGGAGTCGCCCACCCCGCTCCTCAACCACAAGCTGCCGGCCCGTTTCCACCTGGTTGACCACCAGATCCAGATGCAATGGAAGCGGTGCGGCGTCCTGTGCATCGAACGCTGGCAGCGGCAACCCCACCGCTGCAGCCGGCAATACCGGCACCACGCTCAATGCCAGCAGGTGCATCCACAGACCATGCCGCACGGCGCGGGACAACCGCCCGCACGGCGGTGCAGCCCGCTGGCAACAGTTCGTTGCCCCGTCCCCCATACGCCCAAGCGCCACGCGGCTGACGCCTCGCTCATTCAACATCATGCGAACCGTCACTCAAGGACAAGGCGTTGCGGCTGCTGCGCGCCATTGACGCGCACCAACAGCGCTGCGGGATGGCCTTCGGCTGCTGGCAGTGGCCAGCGCATGCTTGCACCCGGCAACACGTAGCCCATCAAACCGTCGTGCAACAGCTGCTGCCTGCCGCCCTGTTCGATGGAGGCTTCGGTCAACCGCGCGTGTATTGGTCCGTCATTGCGAACCTGCAGGTAAGCCTTGCCGTCCACGCTGACCTGCTGCACCCCGAGCTGCGGACGCACCTGCGCGCCGCTTGCATCGCGTACCCCTTGACCCGCATCGCCGACTGTCAGGCCCGCACCATAGACAAACAACGGAATGACATAGCGCATATTGAAACGCACCCCGGGTGCGGCAGCGGCATCGGTCGCCACCGTTGTCGGGATCTCGTCGATCATCACCCGGAATGCCTGCTGCTGACCTGCAGGCGTCGGCGTCATGCGGGTGATACGCACCAACTGCTTCTGCCCGGGCTCGATCTGTGCGATCTGCGGGATGCCGATCACCTGGCGTTGGTTCTGGTACTGGTCATCAAAATCCTGTTGCGACCACGCCAGCACACGCACCTGCAGGCTGATCGGGCTATCGCCCTTGTTCTCCAGCCACAACGCCGTGCTCTGCTGACCCTCTGCCAGCACCGGATCCACCGGCCAGATCAGCACCGAACTTGCGGCACGCGCGCCATCAACCGACAACATCGACGCAGCGAGCACAACGGCCACCGCCAGATACCTAATGAACAACATTCATCCCCCTGAGAACCGCACTTACCAGATCAATTGAACCTGCAACACATCGCTGTACATACCCGCGGGCGAGTGCGCTGGCACGCTCAACTCCGCATGGATGGGCAGCGTCACCACGCCTGCGCCGCCCAGCGGCACGGGCACGGATTGATCTATCGGCAGCAGCACGCCTCTGGCTGCGTCGCTGAACAATTGATAGGGGATGCGCTCACCACCGCCGTCGCGCTGCAGCTGGCGGCCGTGCTGTCCGCCGTCCACCTGCATCGACAATTGCATGCCCGGTGTACACCTGATCTGCACCGTGCTGGACAAGCTGGCAGCAGCGGGCTCGGTGTTCAGCGCAGCCCGCGTTCCGTAATCAAGTGTCCCCCACTGGCCGGCGGCCACCTCGCAGCCGCCAACGACCTCCGCACTGACCTGCATGTCCGCGCGCGGGGCAGCGATCACCTCACCGGTCAACGCAGTCAAGCATGCAACCACCAGAACCGGAAGCATCCACCGCCGCACGATCAAAAGGACAGTTCCACCAAAATGCTGTCCGTGTACGTCCCTGGCGTCAGCCCTGCCTTGCCCACTGCCTTGCCATACAGATTGATTGTCTGTGCAGCACCGGTACTGGTGGGCAAGTTAATCGTGCCATTGATCGGCAGAACAGTGCTTAGACCGGAATCAGTGTAAATGTCATAGGGAACAAAGCTGCCCGCCCCATTCGACAACGCCCGCGTGCCGCCGGAGGACTGCCCATCATTGCTGCCTGCCTGGATCCGCAGCACCGGAATGGCACCACTCGAGCACAGTATCGACATTGTGCCACCACCACCTGCAAGCACCTGCGCTCCGGCCTGGGTGAAAAGCGCCGTTTGCGTACCGAAATTCAAGGCACCAAAATTTACATTGGTTGATGCGGTCGAGCCATTCACCTGGCAGGAGCTGATCAGCACCAATGAAGAATTGATCCGCCCGGTGACGGTGCCAGCCTGTGCCATCGAAGCGAACAGCAAGCCGCCAGCGAACAGTGCAACGCGGATGTTCCTGTATTTCATTCGAACTCCCCATTTGAGCGGTAATACAGGCAGCCGTGCGCCACCTGCGATCTGCCTACCCTAGCGGACCTGCGTAAGAGCAAATCAGAACGACAATTCGACGGCTATCGAATCGGTATAGGTGCCTGGCGGCAAGCCCGCTGCCGCCGTGACCTTGCCGTAGAGATTCAAGGTCTGTGCCGCGCCATTGCTGACCGCCAGGTTGATGATTCCTTCTATCGGCAACAGATTGTTGAAACCGGCATCCGTGTACAGGTCATAGCCGACATAGTGACCCGCACCATCGTGCAATGCCCTGCTGCCTGTCGATGCCTGACCGTCATTGCGGCCCGCCCGCATCTTGAGCACCGGAACGAATCCTGCCGCACAGCGGATGCTCATGGCGCCCCCATCAGGTTTCAACACCTGGGTACCGGCCGGCTGCATCAACGCACTGGTGGCCCCGAAGTTCAACGAACCAAAATCGAGGTTGGAACTGGCGGTCGTTCCGTTGACCTCACATGCAGGCACCAACGTCAATGAACTGTGTATCTGCCCACTGATCCCAGGCGCAGCATGACCTGCGGAGCTCAGCAGGAGTCCGCACAGCGCCAAGCCCAAGCTGTTCTTCAAATGGTGCATCGACCCCTCTTCCATCCGTGTGCCACAAACGTGCCTGCATGAAACACTACGGACGTAAGAGAGGGGCCTGCTTGAGGCCGGGGCTGCGCAGCAGCCACCGGCCCGGGCGGATCACGCGATGTCCAGCACCGGGAACGCCTTGACCATATCGTCCAGCGCCTTGATCTGCGCCAGGAAAGGCTCCAGCACATCCAACGGCAATGCACTTGGGCCATCGCAGCGCGCGTTATCCGGGTCCGGATGCGCCTCAAGGAACAGGCCGGCAATGCCAACGGCCATGCCTGCACGGGCAAGTTCGACGACTTGGCGACGACGGCCACCGGAAGCTTCGCTGCCTGCGTCGCGGCGCTGCAGGCTATGGGTGACATCGAAGATCGCCGGCAGCCCGCCGGTGGCTTCGATCATCTCGCGGAAGCCGAGCATGTCCACGACCAGGTTGTCGTAGCCGAACTGGGCACCACGTTCGCACAGGATGATCTGCTCGTTGCCCGCCTCGCGGATCTTGCTGACGATGTGCTTGATCTGGGTCGGACTGAGGAACTGCGGCTTCTTGATGTTGACCGCACGGCCGGTGCGGGCGATGGCCGTGACCAGATCGGTCTGGCGGGCCAGGAAGGCCGGAATCTGCAGCACGTCGACCACTTCTGCGACCGGCGCGGCCTGCGCCACTTCATGCACGTCGGTGATCACCGGCACGCCAAAGCGCTGCTTGACCTGCTCGAAGATGCGCAGCCCTTCTTCCAGGCCGACGCCACGGAAGGAGGTGATCGAGGAGCGGTTGGCCTTGTCGAAGGAAGCCTTGAATACGTACGGGATGCCCAGCTTGCGGGTGACCTCCACGTAGCGCTCGGCGGCGTAGAGGGTGGAATCCAGGTCCTCCAGCACATTCAACCCACCAAACAGCACGAAGGGCAGCTTGTTGCCAACCACTACCCCGTCCGAAATCGTCACGTTCATCTGTCTATCCTGTTCAAGCCGGGGAAACCCCTATCAAGGGTGGCGAATATGGCCGAAAACGGCCGCCAGCAACAGGGTTTGCAGCCACGTTAAAGGCAACGCCCGTCATCCGCACAGTCATTGCCGCCGGCACAGCCCGTCCCATCAACCCAACCAAGCCGCACGGGGCCAATCGGTTCACTCTGATACTATGTAGTACTCACTCCGTCGCCCCCACCCGCAGTTTCCGACGGCGCCAAAATAACGTTAAGAAACAGGAGTTTGAATGTCTTCCGAGCTGCTCAAGGCCTTGGCGCTGGATGCCACCAACGCTGGCACCTACATGGGCAACGGGGAATGGTCCGCCGCCACCGGCGCGGGCGTCCTCAAGCCGCAGAACCCGACCACCGGCGAAGTGATCGCCGAGGTCCAGGCGACGACCGAAGCTGACTACGAAACCGTCATCGCCCGCGCGCAGGAAGCCTACAAGGTGTGGCGCACCACCCCGGCACCACGCCGCGGCGAAGCCGTGCGTCTGTGCGGTGAAGCACTGCGCAAGCACAAGGACGCACTGGGCTCGCTGGTCGCGCTGGAAATGGGCAAGTCCAAGCCGGAAGGCGACGGTGAAGTGCAGGAGATGATCGACATCGCCGACTTCGCACTGGGCCAGAGCCGCATGCTGTACGGCTACACCATGCATTCCGAGCGTCCCGGCCACCGCATGTACGAGCAGTACCACCCGCTGGGTCTGGTCGGCATCATCTCGGCCTTCAACTTCCCGGTCGCGGTGTGGAGCTGGAATGCGTTCCTGGCTGCCATCTGTGGCGACATCTGCATCTGGAAGCCGTCCAACAAGACCCCGCTGACCGCCATTGCAACGATGAAGATCTGCAATGAGGCGCTCGAAGGCGCCGGTTTCCCGAACCTGTTCTTCCTGATCAACGACGCCGGCACCGCGCTGTCGGAAAAGATGGTCGACGACCGCCGCGTGCCGCTGATCTCGTTCACCGGTTCCACCCAGGTCGGCCGCACCGTCAACCAGAAAGTTGCCCAGCGCCTGGGCCGCTGCCTGCTGGAACTGGGCGGCAACAACGCCATCATCATGGACGAGACCGCCGACCAGAAGCTGGCCGTGCCGGGCATCGTGTTCGGCGCCGTCGGCACCGCCGGCCAGCGCTGCACCACCACCCGCCGCCTGATCGTGCATGAATCCATCTATGACAACGTGCTGGCCACGCTGATCAAGGCCTACAAGCAGGTCGAAGGCAAGATCGGTGACCCGACCGACGCGGCCAACCTGATGGGCCCGCTCAACAGTCCGGAAGCCGTGCAGCAGTTCCTGGCCTCGATCGCCAAGGCCAAGGCCGCCGGCGGCACCGTCGAGACCGGCGGCACCGCCATCGACCGCGCCGGCAACTTCGTGCTGCCGGCGATTGTCACTGGCCTGAAGAACAGCGATGAGATCGTCCAGCACGAGACCTTCGCGCCGATCCTGTACGTGATGAAGTACAAGACCCTGGACGAAGCCATCGACATGCAGAACGGCGTGCCGCAGGGCCTGTCCTCGTCGATCTTCACCCAGAACCTGAAGACCGCCGAGAAGTTCCTGTCGGCTGCCGGTAGCGACTGCGGCATCGCCAACATCAACATCGGCACGTCCGGTGCGGAGATCGGTGGCGCCTTCGGTGGCGAGAAGGATACCGGCGGTGGCCGTGAGTCAGGCTCGGATGCATGGAAGGTCTATATGCGCCGCCAGACCAACACCATCAACTACTCCGATTCGCTGCCGCTGGCCCAGGGCATCAAGTTCGATCTTTGATGGTGCCTGCCCCAGCTTTGGTTGGGGCGATGGATGGGTGTACAGCTGAAAGCTGCCCTCACCCCAACCCCTCTCCCGCGCGCGGGAGAGGGGCTTAATTCGCTGAAACGGAGTTCCCGATGAGCATTCCTGCACCTCGCCAGACCAGCAGCTACGCCGTGATCAGCCTGGTCGCCGGCATCCTCGGTTGGACCCTGTTACCGGCCATAGGCAGCATCTGCGCCATCATCTTCGGCCATATGGCACGCGGCGAAATCCGCCGCAGCAACGGCCAACTGGAAGGCGATGGCCTGGCTGTGGCTGGACTGGTGCTGGGCTGGCTGGCTACCGCGCTGTGGCTGATCGGCATCATCTTCTTCATTGCCATCCTGGTGTTCTTCGGCGGCTTGGCTGGCCTCGCTGCGATGAACTCCTGAGGCCGGCATGGGGCAATCCGATTCAACCCAACGTTTCAGCAGCCGGGTAGCGGACTATGTGCGCTATCGCCCGGGCTATCCGTCCACGCTGCTGGAATGGCTTCACCGCGACATCGGCCTGCCCCGCACTGCGCTGGTCGCCGATATCGGCGCCGGCACCGGCATTTCCAGCGAGCTGTTCCTGGCTGCCGGGCATCCGCTGATCGCAGTGGAACCCAATGCCGCAATGCGCGCCGCAGCTGAGCAGTGGTTGCTGCCACAACATCCCCGGTTCCAATCAATCGCAGGCACCGCCGAGGCCACCACCCTGGCCGACCACAGCGTTGATCTGGTCGCGGCCGCGCAGGCATTCCACTGGTTCGACACCAACGCCGTACGCCGCGAATGGATGCGCATCCTGCGTCCGGGTGGCCTGGCCCTGGTGTACTGGAACTCGCGCCTGCTCGATGCCTCGCCGTTCCTGGCCAGCTACGAGCAGTTGCTGCTGGACTACGGCACCGACTACACCGAGGTCGCCGAGCGCTACCAGGACGACCAGACCATGCGCGACTGGTTCGGCGATGGGCTGCGCGGCCTCGTCCACCTGCCGAATGTGCAGTACCTGGACTACGACGGCCTGCGCGGCCGGCTGCTGTCCTCCTCGTACGCGCCGCAAGCCGGCCACGATCGTCATTCCCCGATGCTGGAGGCCCTGCAGCGTCTGTTTGATGCGCATGCGGTCGATGGCAAGGTTGCCTTTGAGTACCAAACCCGCGCCTTTGTTGGCACGCTGAACTGAGCTTATGTATTCCATTGCCCGCCCCTTCCTGTTCACCCTTGATGCCGAGCGCGCGCACGGCCTGGGCCTGTCCGCGCTGGATCTTGCCTGGCGCACCGGCACCACGCCGCTGATTGCCGGTCGCATCAAGCCGCTTCCCACCCCTGCGTTCGGCCTGAGCTTCCCCAACCCGGTTGGTCTGGCCGCTGGCCTGGACAAGAACGGCGAGCACATCGAAGCCCTGTTTGCGCTGGGCTTTGGCTACGTGGAAATCGGCACCATCACCCCGCTACCGCAGGCAGGCAGCCCCAAGCCGCGCCTGTTCCGCCTGCCGCGGCACAACGCCATCATCAACCGCATGGGTTTCAACAACCTCGGTGTTGATGCACTGGTGAAGAACGTGGAGGCGGTCAAGCACCGCCCCGGCCCGCTCGGCATCAACATCGGCAAGAACAAGGACACGCCCAACGAGGATGCGCTGTCCGATTACCTGATCTGCATGGAAAAGGTCTATCCGCTGGCCGACTACATCACCGTCAACATCTCCTCCCCCAATACCGCCGGCCTGCGTGAACTGCAGGAAGAGCAGGCATTGCGGCGACTGGTTGGCGGCCTGCGCGAGGCGCAGGAGCAACTGGCGGCCAAGCACGGCAAGCGCGTGCCGATGCTGGTCAAGGTAGCGCCGGACCTGAGTGACCGCGACATCGATGCCGCCGCACGCGTACTCGGCGAGCTGGGCGTGGATGGCGTCATCGCCACCAACACCACCATCGGCCGGCCCACGGTCGAAGCGGATCCACTGTCCAAGGAAATCGGTGGCCTGTCCGGCGCGCCCTTGCTCGGCCAATCCACCCTGGTATTGCGGCGCCTGCGCGCGCGCCTGCCCGAGTCGGTACCGTTGATCGGCGTCGGTGGCATCAGTTCGGGCGCGGATGCTGTCGCCAAGATGGCAGCTGGCGCGACCCTGGTGCAGTGCTATAGCGGGCTGATCTTCCAGGGCCCAGGCCTGATCGGCGACTGCGTGAATGCCATCCGTCGCCGTCGTGAATCCCCGTCGGGAGGCGCCGTCGCTCCGCTATGACGAATGCCGCCCCAGCTTGGTCGTTGACCGAGAACGCTCCACTGCGCCACCTCAACACCTTCCATGTCGACGCACGTGCACCGCGCATGTTGCGTATCGCCGATCCCATTGCCCTGCCTGAAGCGCTGGCCGCCATCAGTGCGGCAGACCTGCTGGTGCTTGGCAGCGGCAGCAACGTGCTGCTGGCCGCCGATCCGGAAGATGTGGTGCTGGTGTTCGACAACAGCGAGATCGCCGCGCTGGAACACCGCGCCGACCACACCATCGTCCGCGCGGGCGCTGGCGTGATCTGGCACGAACTGGTGATGTGGTCCTTGAACGAAGGCCTGTCCGGTCTTGAGAACCTGGCACTGATCCCCGGTACTGTCGGCGCCGCGCCGATCCAGAACATCGGTGCCTATGGCGCCCAGGTCGGTGAGTTCATCCAGATCGTCGAGGCCTGGGACCGGCAGGAACAGGTCTGGGTGCGTCTGGACCAGGAAGCCTGCCGCTTCGGCTACCGCGACAGCCTGTTCAAGCATGAGGCTGATCGCTACCTGATCACCGCCGTCGAGTTCCGTCTGCCGCTGCTGCACGAGCTGCAGCTGGACTATGCCGGCATCCGCGAGGAGCTGCAGACCATGGGAATTGAATTCCCGGTCTCGGCCGACGTCGCCAATGCCGTCATCGCCATCCGTCAACGCAAGCTGCCTGACCCGGATGTACTCGGCAATGCCGGCAGCTTCTTCAAGAACCCGATCCTGCCGCTGGAACAGATCGACGTGCTGCAGCAGCACTACCCCGAGCTGCCGGTGTTCCCCGGCAACGATGTCGGCAACCGCAAGGTATCAGCGGCATGGATGATCGAGCAGGCCGGCTTCAAGGGCCAGCGCGACGGTGATGCGGGTGTCTCGCCCAATCACGCCCTGGTGCTCGTCAACCACGGCAATGCCACCGGCGCCGAGCTGCTGGCGTTTGCCCGACGTGTATCTGCAGCCGTACTGGAGAAGTTCGGCGTACCGATTGAACCCGAGCCAAGGCTGGTTGGCGCCCGCTGGTGAATACTGCCTTGGCTGCACCCCGCTCCACCGCAATGCGCGCTGCCGTGCTGATGTTCGGCAGTGCCATGGCTTTCGGCCTGATGGCCATCGCCATCCGTCTGGCAACCGCGTATGTCCCCACCCAGGAAGTAGCGTTCTTCCGCAACAGTTTCGGCCTGCTGGCGCTGTTGCCGATGCTGCTGCGGCCGGGCCACGCGCCATTGCGCACCCAGCAGTTGCCGCGCTACTTCCTGCGCAGCGCAATTGGCCTTGCCTCGATGTTGTGCGGTTTCTGGGCCATCGGCCACCTGCCGCTGTCGCAGGCCATCTCCCTGTCTTACTCCACACCGTTGTTCGTCACCATCGCCGCCGTGCTGTGGTTGGGCGAGAAGGTCCGCTTCCGCCGCTGGGCGGCGGTGATTGTCGGCTTCATCGGGGTATTGGTGATCGTCCGTCCGGGCGCCCACAGCTTCGAACTCGGCAGCCTGATCGCGGTGCTGGCCGCCGTGCTCAGCGCGCTGGTCGCGATCCAGATCAAGCAGCTCACCCGCGTCGACAGCCCGGATACCGTGGTGTTCTACACCTATGTGTTCTGGGTGCCGCTGTCGTTGATTCCGGCATTGTTCGTCTGGGTCTGGCCCAGCGGTATTGCTTGGCTGTGGCTGGTGGCGACCGGCGTGATGGGCACACTGGGCCAGCTGCTGTGGACCCGCGCGCTCAAGCTGGGCGAAGTTTCCGCACTGACCCCGATCAGCTTCACCCAGCTGCCCTTGGTGGTAATCATGGGCTGGCTGTTGTTCGATGAAACACTGGACCGCTGGACCGTGATCGGTGCCCTGATCATCCTCGCTGCCAACGCTTACATCGCCCACCGCGAAGCGGTGTTGGCGCGTCGGCAAGACAGTCTGCAGAACGCCCGGGCCGGCGACACCCCAGCCTGACTTGAGCCCAGCCGTCGTCAGCCCTGCAGCAGCATCACCAGCAAGGGCGCGACGGCCACGTTCAATACACCGGCCAGCACCATCACCAGTCCGGCGATTGCACCCTCGCTCTCACCCAGCTCACGCGCCTTGGCCACACCCATGCCATGCGCGCCCATACCAAACAACGCGCCACGCGCCATCGCGCTGCGCACCGGCAGCAACTTGAGCAACAGCTGCCCGCAAAACGAACCACAGACGCCGGTGATGATCACAAACACTGCGGTCAACTCAGGGATGCCACCGATGCGCCCGGATACGTCCATCGCGAAGGGTGTGGTAACCGAGCGCGGCGCCAGACTCAAACGCAGTTCCGGCGACAAATGCAGCGCCGTGGCCATCAACCACGCGGCGACAATGGCCACACCGCTGCCGACCAGTACACCAGCACCCAGCACCTTCCAGTGCCGCGCGATCAACGCCCGCTGCTGATGGATGGGAACCGCAAACGCCACGGTCACCGGCCCCAGCATTGCCACCAGCCAATGTGTTCCACGCAGGTAGTCGTGGTAGTTGGCGTGCAACAACAAGGCCAGGCCCAGCAAGACCAACGGCGCAATGATCAAGGGTGACGCCCAGGCATAGCCGCTACGCAGATACAGCTTCTTGGCCAGCAGGTAGACCGCCACCGTCAAAACAGCCCAGAACACCGGCCACAACAACTGTGCCGGCTGCTGCATCAGCATCTCAACACTCATGGCGCTGACTCCAGCGCAGCAGCAACTCGACGGTCACCGCCGTGCTTGCCATCACCAGCAAGGTGCCGCCCACCACCACCAGCAACAGTTTCAGCCCAAGCCAACCGAACATCTGCCGGTTGTCGAGCAGGATCATTGCCGCCGGCACGAAGAACAACAGCATTTCCGCCAGCAGCCACTGCGCACCACGCGCAAACGAGCGCGGCGACAACCAGCGCATCGCGAAGGCCAGCAGCAGCACCAATAAGCCAACGATGCCGGCGGGTACCGGCACGCCCAGACGCTGCATCAGCGCCTGCGCCAGCAGCCAGATCACCACCAGCACGCCGATCTGCAAGCCGGCGCTACGGCGCAACCCACGTCGCAGGCCCAGTTGGCCGCGACGCAATGACGACATCAAGATCTCCATTCCTCCTTGTACGCCGGGCTTATCCATAAATAAAATGAATTGATTGCATCCACAGGATTCCATTAGAGAATGGATATCAGGCAGCTACGCATGCTGGTGGAAGTGGTTCGCCATGACGGCTTCTCAGCGGCCGCCGAGGCTGTGTTCGCGACCCAGCCAACCATCAGCAAGGCCATCCGCCAGCTGGAGGATGAGCTGGGTGAAGTGCTGCTGCAGCGCTCCCGCAACGGGGTACGGCTGACCCCGGCCGGCCAGATCGTCTATCGGCGCGCCCTGGCCCTGCTCGGCGAACGCGAGGACATGTTGCGCGAACTGGAAGAACTGCGCGATCTGCAGCGCGGCGAACTGCACCTGGGCCTGGCCTCGCTCGGCAGCGACATCCTGTTCGCGCCGGTATTTGCCCGCTTCCGCCAGCTCTACCCGCAGATCGAGCTGCGCGTACTCGAACGCGGCAGCGAGGCGCTGGAGGAAAGCCTGCGTGCAGGTGAGATCGAGCTGGCCGCCAGTCTGCTGCCGGTTGCCGATGATCTGGACTGGCAACCGGTCCGCACCGAGCCGCTGGTAGCGCTGCTGCCCCGCCAGCATCCATTGGCAGGTTCAGCCAGCCTGCAACTGCAGGACCTGGCCGACGTACCCTTTGTGCTGTTCGAGAAAGGCTTCCTGCTGAACCGGCACATCATCCAGGCCTGTCAGGCACGTGGCTTCAGTCCACGCGAGGTCACCCGCAGTGGGCAACCGGACTTCATCGTCGCGCTGGTCGCAGCCGGCTTGGGCGTGGCCCTGCTGCCGCGCATGATTGCCAACGCACGCCCACGTGCGGATGTAGTGATCGTGCCGCTGGATGAGCCGGAACTGGACTGGAAAATGGTGCTGGCCTGGCGTCGCGGCGGCTATCTGTCCGCTGCGGCGCAGGCTTGGCTGCGGCTGGTGGAAGCGCAGCACAACCAGGCCGATTGATACTTACGCCGTCGACAACTTCGGCGCCCCCTGCAGGCGCTGCGCCACCTGCGCAGCGTCGACCGCACGGTCATACAGGAAACCCTGGCCAATCCGGTAACCGGCCTCGATCAGGATCTGCCGCTGGCTGGCGTTCTCCACCCCCTCGGCAACCAGATCAAGGCGCAGGCTCGGCCCAAGCTTGCCGACCGCTTCGACTATCGCGCGGATCGATGGCTCATCCACCATGCGTGCGACAAAGCTGCGATCGATCTTGAGCACATCAATCGGGTAATCGCGCAGATGTGCCAATGAGGAATGCCCGGTACCAAAATCATCCAACGCGATCCGCATGCCTGCTTCCTTCAGCAAGCCCAGCGCACGGGCCACAAAAGCAGAGCCGCGATCGGTAAGCACCTGTTCGGTGACCTCCAACTCAATCAACACCGGATCAACATCGAAGCGCTGCAGTTTCTCCAGCAGGATTTCAGCAAAGTCATCGCGGAGAAACTCCACCGGTGCTGCATTGATAGCGATTGGCGGCACCTCCAGGCCCTGCGCCTGCCAGGCACAGATATCGGCCAACACCTGCAGGTGCATGGACTCTGCCAATCGCGATGCCAGATCATAGTCGCGAAATGCTTCGTCCAGCTGACAGTCTTCGCCCATCCGCTTGTCTTCGGCGCAAGGCCAACGCAGCAGCGCCTCGTAGCCGACAACGCGACCATCCTGCAGGTTCACCTTCGGCTGGTAGTGCGGCACCACCCCACCGTCGCGCACCAACTGTCGCGCCATCAAGCGTTGATTTGCCGCCTGCTCGGCGATGGCCATCAACCGCCGGCTGTATAAACGCACCCCGCCGCGCCCGTTGGCCTTCAGATCGTTCAACGCGGTGTCGGCTGCTTTCAACAGCTCGGCCGGATCACAGGCATCGCGTGGGTACATGGCGCAGCCAATACTCATGCCGGTATTGATCACCTGCCCGGCAAAGGTCACCGAGCTTTCGGCCAGCAAACTGATGCCTTCGGCAACCTGCAGCAACTCGGCCTCACCGGCAATATCTTCCACTACCACCGCGAACTCATCGCCACCCAGGCGTGTGACCAGGGTCGTGTCGGAAACGTGTGCGGCCACCCGCTTGGCCAGCACCCGCAGCAGATGATCGCCAGCCGAATGCCCTAACGTGTCGTTGACGTGCTTGAAGTGGTCCAGGTCAATGATCATCAACCCCAACGTGCCATGGCACTCACGCTGGCGTTGCAAGCTGAGCCGCAGCCTGCGATTGAACGAACGTCGATTTGGCAAGCCGGTCAACTCATCGATTTCGCAGGCTATCCGCAGCCGCCGCTCGGCATGCTGCTGTCGGCTGACATCACGCGAGACACACAGGATGCCGTTTACCTGCCCTTGCCCGTCAAACATCGGGGTGAGGACGTTGTCCCAGAACTGCGTAAGCGCGCCTTCGCTGCCGGTCTGGCCCGCAAAACGCGCCGCCCGCCCACCCGCGGCCTGCGCCAACGCACGCTTTCCTTTGTTGCGAAAGGCCGCAGGCAACAGCTCGGCCCACTGCATTCCGAACCTGCGCTCGTCCTGCGGCAGCCCGAACGCCAAGCAGCCGGAGCGGTTCATATGCCGCACCGTGCCATCGCTGTTTATCACCTGGATGCAGTCCATGCTGGCATCCAGCATCCGGTCCTGCAGATCCAGACTCTGCTCCAGAGAATGACGCAGGCGACGCCTGGCACTGATATCGGTCATCGTTACCGCCTGCAACGGAACCTCCGCTGCGGGGCTCCCCAAGCGCACCTCGAACCAATGTTCGATGCCCGCCTCATCCTGCAGACGACATTCAAATGCGGGCGCATGCCCACGCAGCAGAAACTCGCGCCAGCCCGCTATCGCCAGCGCACGCTCATCGGCATGCACGCGCTCAAGCCAATCACGTGAACTTCCCAGCGCCGCATCATTGCCGAAGAACTCACGCCAACGCAGATTGGCCTGCACGGGCACGCCATCGTGAACCATCGCAGCCATCTGCGGCAACGCGTCCAACACTGCCTGCAACTGCACATACAAATCCGTCAATCTCCCCCTCCCTGGAGACGGTTCAACAGCCTCGTCCCAAAGCATTGCACTTCCCCCTGATGCATTGCCTCCACGGATCACGCAGCAACATCATGCAGTACAGCGGACATCGCTGAAGTGAAAATCATGTGTAGGCCATGGCGAGGGAAAACGATTACAGCGCGGTGACACATCGCAATGGCGTCCAGCATCCGGTCGCGCTCAAAGCCTGCTTCGGCTGACGTAGATCACACTCCAGCCCAACGCCATCCGTGCAGGCACAGGACAGCTGGCAATCGCACAGGTAGCCCGCAACGCGCCACTCAACCACAACATGGCGGATGAGCCTGCTTCCTAGCCGTACATGCACGCGAGGATCTGCACCCTACAGCGCCTATTCATCTCCAAAACGGGCGATGATCCGCTACAGACTGCTTCACGATTTCCGCCGCGTCGAATGTGAATGCCTTGCCGTACCCGCGCGATCAACAACGGCATTCGAAATGCATTCCAGCAGCACTTCCGAAAGGGGGCAGCGCAAATTCCCCGCAGCATCATCACTTATCGCCGCCCACGCACTGGGGAATACCTACAGCCTGGATCAGCCGAGCAACATAACATTTTCGGCTCGGTTCGAAGCTTCAAGGCATATCAGCACCATCAATCACGAGCATTCAATGCACGGCCGGAGTACTCACTGCCACTTTCACTGGCAGCTCCAGGCCAGGCATACAGCCCCTCCCTGTCACAGCCAGACACTCCGCAAGCGCACGAGGTCCACATTCGAGTAGCCGAGCATTTGCGCTGAACAGCGTGCATCGCGCAAATCCAATTCCATCGCGGGTTGACCAACAACTCCGCGCAGCCGCGCTTCAACCAACTGGCACTCTGGCTAAAAAAAACCATCTCGTCGCCAACCAGCGCGATAGCGCAGGTAGGGCGTTGCGCGTTGCGCCGCTCCGGCAATAGCGAGGTGGCCACCGACGCAGATGGTTGCTTCACCACATAAGTTGTTTCACCACCGCGCTTGCTCGCAGCACCTGGAGTGAGCCCCTTCCAACCACTCATGCAGAAAAGCGCATGGGCCAACCCCCACGCCTGCATCGCCAACGTGCAAGGGCTGCCAGCACCGCCTGACTGTCCTCGTCGTACGCCCATTTTGCACAACCATCGATTGCGCTGCAGGCATAACTACGGGCAAACAACACTCCGCTGCAAACGCACAAACGGTGTCGACGCCCCTCACAACAAACAGGAAAACCAAATGAACTTCATCAACACCAACGTCGCCAAGACCGCCGCATTGGCGCTGGCACTGTCCTGCCTGGTGGCACCAGCAGCCCAGGCAGCATCGGGTTCCATCACCTTCAAGGGCGAGATCGTCCAATCCACCTGCGACGTAAGCACTGCCAGCGTGGACCAGACCGTCACCATCGGCACTTTCCCGACCACCCTGTTCAAGGAGGCTGGAGATGTTTCCGCGCCAAAGAGCTTCAATATCGATATGGAAAACTGCGAAGCCGGCACCTACACGCTGCGCTTTGACGGCACCACGCCAGCCGGCCATCCGGAACTGCTTGCGGTGAGCAAGGCAACCGGCGTTGGTATTGAGATTCTGGACAACAACGACAAGGTTTTTCCGATCAACCAGGACCTGGTTGACCCGGCGCTGGTCACCGTTGCCGCCACCGGCAAGGCAACCGTCAATCTGAAGGCGCGCTACAAGTCCTTCGAGAAGGACGTCGGTGCTGGCATCGCCGACGCGAACTCGACGTTCTCGATCGAGTACCGCTGATGCTATCCGCGGGGCTGATGACGCATTGTCGCTGGCAGCCCCGCGGCTTATCCACCTGAGCGCTCGCCCATCACCGAACCTCAAAGCAAGCCCGATGACTTTCATGCACGCCCCCAACTGCCCGCCGATGAACTGGTGCATCGCCCTGGCGATGCTGCTCTGCCTGTTCTCACCGCATGCTGCCCAGGCAGCAGTGCAAGTTCAGACCACGCGCGTTATCTATGACGCAAAGTCCGCGTCTGCCGCGATGACCCTTTCCAACAAAAGCAGCCTTCCATATATGGTTCAGACCTGGCTGGACGACGGTGACGACTCCGCGATCCCAAAGGACCTGCCAATGGTGATCACACCTCCGCTGATGCAATTGGCGCCAGGCGAGCAGGCAGTGGTCCGAACGATCTACGCCGGCAGCGGGCTTCCAGACAACAAGGAGTCGCTGTTGTGGATCAACGTGCAGGAAATTCCCCCCACTGCGGAAGCCGACAACGTTCTGCAGGTAGCCATCCGCACCCGCATCAAACTGTTCTATCGGCCGCTTGGCCTCGACCAGACACTTGATGAAGCCGCGCGCAGTTTGCAGTGGCGCACGAACGACCAATGCCTGGAGGTTCGCAACAACAGCCCGATGCATATCACCTTCTCGCATCTACAGGGGCAGCCAACCGCGGGCATCGGCAACGATATCGAGCTGGACATGATTGCGCCCGGCCAGACGCTCTCGGTCCCGCTTTCCAAGCTCAACCTTGGCGCCTCCCAATCGTTGCGCTTTGGCTACATCAACGACTACGGCGGCATCAGCGATATCACCGATGTGCCAATCCGGTCCTGAGCAAAACTCCGATCAACTTCGCGATTTCCTTCATGCTTCGCAGAATCCGTGTAAGCCCGCGGCGGGGAAGTGCTGCCCCTCGCTTGGCACCACTGGCGGTTGCCCTCAATGCCTTCAGCATCGGCAGCGCAGTTGCTTCAGCAAACTTCAACATGGATTTTCTACGCGCCGGCACCAGCCACGGCGATGTCGCCGCGCTGTCCAGCCCTGGCGCCATCCTGCCTGGCACCTATCCGTTCGCCATCTATCTCAATGGCAATGAGGTGGCTCGCGAAGCAATCGTGTTTACGGCGTCCCCGTCCGGCCAGACCGAACCTTGCCTTTCGCGCAGCCGCCTCAAGCAGTGGGGCATCCGCCTGGAGGATGTGGAGACTGGTGCAGGCGATGCAACTGACTGCCTTGAACTTGCCCATTCCATTCCTGACGCACGCGTCAGCTACAACGGCAACCAGCAGCGCCTCGATCTACGTGTGCCCCAGGTGCACCTGCACAACCTGCCACGCGGCCACATTCCAAAGGCGCTGCGCGACCAGGGCATCAACGCACTATTGGTCGACTACGCACTCAATGGCGCGCACAACGACGACAAACATCAGCGCCGCGATGACTACTTTTTCGCGTCGATCAACAGCACGTTTAATGTAGGCATGTGGCGCTTCCGTCATACAGCCAGTGCCAACCGATCAAACAATGACAGCCGAACACACTGGACAACACAGGGCTTCCGTGCCGAGACCGATCTAGGCTCCTCGCACAGCAGGTTGACGCTTGGTGATACCTATACCGCATATGGGGTCTTTGACAGCGTACGCTTTCGCGGCGTGCAGATATCCAACGACGATGAAATGCTGCCCTACAGCCAGCGCAGCTATGCCCCCGTGGTACGCGGCATCGCCGCCAGCAACGCACGCGTGGAGATCCGTCAGGACGGGAGCCTCATCTATGCATTGAACGTGGCACCGGGCGCTTTCCAGATCGACGATATCGTACCCAATCGCCTGAGCGGCGAACTGGACGTTTCCATTGCCGAAGCCGATGGCTCGCTGCAACGCCACAAGCAGTCCTTCTCCGCGGTGGAGACCATGCTGCGACCGGGTCTGGTGCACTACGAATTCAGCGGCGGCGAACTGCGCAATGGCTACGACCACTACCAGCCGCGCTTTGTGCAGGCCACTGCAGCACGAGGCCTGGCATCAAACACCACGCCTTATGCCGGCCTGCTGTTGTCTGCGAACTACAGCGCTTTGGCGATTGGTGCCGCCCAGAGCCTGGGCAAACTTGGCTCGGCCTCCATCGATGTCATCCATGCCCGCACCCATCTGGCCCAGGGCAACGTAAGCAACGGTCAGAGTTACCGCTTCCTGTACTCAAAGTCACTGAATGCACATGGCACGGAGTTCCGTCTGGTCGGGCATCGCTACTCTACCTCCGGCTACTACGATTTCGGTGACGCCTCTGCTGAGCGTGCGCAATGGCGCCACGGCTACTACGAAACCAGCTACGACGACCAGGTCGAATACCCCGATCAGGCCGCGCCGTGGACGCACCCGCAGCAGCATCTGATCCAAAGCCAGCGCTACCACAACAAGCGCAACCGTCTGGAAATCGCGCTGAACCAGCGCGTATCCGACGACTACTCGCTCAATGCCAGCTACAACAACCAGAACTATTGGGGTGCCAATGAACGGGAGCGCGAACTGCAACTGGGATTGAACGGCCGTGTTGGCGCCGTGAGCTTTGGCACGTACTTCAGGCATAGCCAAGGGCGCTACAACCGCGCCGACCGTTCATTCGGGCTGACGCTTTCGCTGCCACTGGACCGCCTGGGACTGCGCCGCAGCAGCAGTTCTGCTTCCTACAGCCACTCACGCAATAGCGGCGCAAGCTACCAGTCCGGTATGAATGGCTCGCTGCTGGATGGCGACCGGCTGGGATACGGGCTGAACATAGGTAAATCCGATACTGGCAAGACCGGTTCGGCAAACCTGCGTTACATGGGCAGCAAGGGTGTCGCCACGATCGGCGGCACCCTTGCAGACCGCTACGCCCAGATCAACTGGGGGCTACGCGGCGGCTGGGTTCTGCACCGCAACGGCCTGACCTTCGCGCAGTCGCTGCACCGTACCAATGTACTGGTGCATGCACAGGACGGCGCAGGCCTTGGCCTGGAGAATCAGTCCGGCGTCCGCCTGGACCGGCGCGGCTATGGCCTGGTCAGTGGTGTCAGCGCCTATCGCAGCAATCGGGTGGCCCTGCGCACCGATGACCTTGGCGCTGACATCGATGCCAGCAGGACTTCCAGAATCGTCGTCCCAACCCACGGTGCACTGACGCGTGTAGACTTTGAAACCCGTCGCGGCATCAGCCTGATGATCCACCCCATCCTGGTCGAGGACATCCGGGTACCCCTCGGCGCCACCGTATTCGACAACGATGGTCTGAGCCGCGGTATCGCCGGCCCCAATGGCGAGATCTTCGTCAGTGGCGTGCACCTTGGCGACCGACTCTCCGTCCGCTGGGGCGCGAAACCTGATCAGCGCTGCGAAATGCGCCTGGGGCAGGTCCAGGCAAGTCCCTCCAACATGACCCTGCCTGGTTACCGGCACATCGCATTGCGCTGCGTTCCGCCAGGCCAAACACAATGAAACTGATGATGAAGAAAGCATTACTCAAGGGATTTTCAGTATTGGTGCTTTTGCTGGTGCTGCCAAACGCAGCGTGGGCGCTGTCATGCAAGGAAGCCATGACACAGTCGATCAACCAGGTCATCCCACTACGCGACGAGATCGTGATTTCCAAGGGTGACGCGGTGCGTGGCCGGCTGTTGTGGCGGTCGGAGGACTACACCGTGAGCTTCCGCTGCGTGGACGCGCAAGGCGCACCGCAAGGGGAAGACGCATTCTTCTACTGGGACCCGGACAGAACCGTTGCGCAGATCCATCCGTCGATCGAGATTGGCGTGACCATCAAGCACGTCGACCACAACATCAACGGGGGCGACATCAGAATGCTGGCAGGCAGAGGAACCGTGCCGCCAGCAAACCGACCGAACTGCAAGATGTACTGGAACAACGCCAGGGCAAAGCGATGTGCAACCTCGATGGTGTTGAACGTCACCTTCTCCATCTACATCAAAGCGACAGGCAGCCCGCCCCCCCAGAATGGACAGATCAACAACTGGGGGGTCTACGATCTATTCCAGGTGGATGGCGAAGGTGGCCTGAACACCATACCCAATTCAAACTTCCGCGCAGGTGTTTCTGGACTTGGGCAAATCCACTTCATCGCCTGCAATCCGAACATCACGATCATCGGGAATTCGGGAAGTACGGTGAATTTTGGCCGCATCCCGGTTGCGGACATCAACAAAGGCAAGATCCAGTCCCAGATCCCCTTCCAGATACAGGTCGACATGACCCATCCCGGCGCAGGCAATGAATGCAGTAATCGAATGCTGGTCGCCTCGATCAGCACCCTCAACATCGTCATGGATGGCGCCCTCATCATGCCGAAGTTCGACAGCGGCTTCGGCATAGCGATATCCCAGGCAGACACGCCAGGCCACTTCATCCAGCTGAAGAAAGCCATCCCGTTGGGCCCAGCAAACAACACGCTGTTGAACTACGACTTCCTCGCTTCGTTGATCTGGACCGACGACACCGCAAAACTGGGGCCGTTCTCTGCCACCGCCACGGTCAATGTAACCTTCCGCTGAAGCCGGGTGGGACGCCCCGAGTACAGCAACCCAGATGGAACAACGGGAGCTGCTGGCCTCGATCTCACGCAGCCGTTGCGCTCGGTGAGGTTGAAGAACACCACCGCCAACCAGGCAACGAAGTGGCGCGCATTGCTGGAAGTATCGCCGTCTTCAGGGCAACACGCACTGAGCAAGCGCGGCGCCAATCAACTGCCGGCCCGCGCACTGCGTCTTGTCAGCTTCGGCTTGGCGGCGTCCTGCTTCAGCCGTCCAGCGGCGGCGACCTTGAGCAAGCGCCGGAAAGTCGGGCATTCGGCGTGATTCACCGCAGGGCATGCTGCTGCATGACGCAGACCTTGGCCCATCGCGCGCAAGCGCTTTACGGTTGCATCGATCTCGTCGGCCTTGGCCAGCAGCAGCGCCCTATCAACCTGCGGAGCCCCCTGCGGCGACAGCATCACCTGGATCTCATCCAGCGACAGCCCGCCGGCCTGACCCAAGGCAATCAGAGCCAATTGGTCGAGTACGTCAGCCGCAAAGTGGCGTCGGCCGCCTGCGGCGCGGCTTGCCACGATCAGGCCTTTGTTTTCGTAAAACCGCAGCGTGGAGGACGGCAGTCCTGTTCGCCGGGCGACTTCGGCGATATCCATCGCAGAGACCCTTGACTTGAAGTTGACTTCAACTTTTAGCATATCCGGGAAAACAGATGGGTCACAGCAAAGGAACCGACATGACGTGGATGGATGTGCTGCGGATGGTACTGGTTGGAATCGGGGCGACCATCGTGATGGATGCCTGGACCCAGACCCTCAAACGGCTTGGCGTGGCCACACTCGACTACGCACTGCTCGGGCGCTGGGCTGGACACCTGGCCGGAGGTACGGTCGCCCATGCCAGCATCAGACACGCTGCCGTCATACCCGGCGAGCGACTGCTTGGCTGGGGCATTCACTATGCCATCGGCATCGCTTTCGCAGCCTTGCTGCTGGCGATTGAAGACCCGTCCTGGTTGCATCGCCCCACCCTGCTACCTGCCTTGGCCGTAGGCGTAGCGACCGTAGCGGCACCGCTATTGGTGATGCAGCCCGCGATGGGCGCGGGGTTCATGGCATCGAAGACGCCAACGCCATTGAAGAACTGCCTGCGCAGCGTGGCCACGCATACGGTGTTCGGACTGGGGCTCTATCTTTCGGCTACGCTGATCGTGTTCTGTGAGGCTTGATATGACGACCAACGAAATCCGCTTTCGCGACGGCGCTACTTATGAGCGCTACATGGGTGTGTGGAGCCAGCTCGTCGGCGAGGTGTTTCTCGATTGGCTAGCCCCAGCGCCACAGCAGCAATGGATCGACGTCGGTTGTGGCAACGGCGCTTTCACCGAGATGATCTTCGAGCGCTGCGCGCCGGCGTCGATGCATGGTGTGGATCCATCCCGCGAACAGCTCGCCTATGCGCAAGCCCAGCCAACACTGCAGACAGCAGTGTTTGAGCAAGGTGATGCGATGGCCCTGCCCTACTCGACTTCTGCCTTCGATGTCGCAGTGATGCCGCTGGTGATTTTCTTTGTCCCCGAGCCCGCCCGAGGTGTGGCTGAAATGGCGCGAGTGGTGCGCCCGGGTGGCAGCGTCGCCGCATACGCCTGGGACATGCTGGGTGGCGGATTCCCCTATGAGATGTTGCTGGCCGAGATGCGTAGGCTTGGCCACACAGTTCCGTCACCGCCCAGTCCTGAAGCCTCACGAATCGAGGTGTTGCAGGAGTTGTGGAGCGACGCTGGTTTGGAGGCGATTGAAACCCGGGAAATCGTGGTCTCCCGCACCTTTGTCGATTTCGAAGACTTCTGGTCCACGGCGCTCGGCGCGCCCAGCGTTGGTTCGACGCTCGCGGCAATGACGACTGAGGAGCGCGCCTTGCTCAAGGCCCGGATCAGTGCTCGTCTGGCGGTGGATGCCGAAGGGCGTATCCGCTGTCGTGCGCGCGCCAATGCGGTGAAAGGTTGTGTGCCGGATCAGGCTCGCCCTGGCTGACGTAAATTCCCGCATTGCGCTCAAAGCAACGGTATTCAGGGCGCGTACCGGCAAGGTGCTTGCCCGTGGGAGCTGTGGGAGCGACGTAAACCGCGAAACTGACGCTGTTCGATCTCTCCAGGCATCCGTACCATCTGATCATCTGCGTGCTTCGCGGCTGACGCCGCCCCCACAAAAAGAAAAATCCGATGCCAGGGATCTGGCATCGGATTCCGGATTACTCATTGAACAGCATCGCGCACTACGCGCCCAACTGGCTTGCTACCGCCAGTTGCTACCGCGCCGTGCCAGGCACACCATCACTCCCACTCGATCGTCGCCGGCGGTTTGCCGGAGATGTCGTAGACCACGCGCGAGACGCCGCGCAGTTCGTTGATGATGCGGTTGGAGACGCGGCCGAGGAAGTCGTACGGCAGGTGCGCCCAATGTGCGGTCATGAAGTCGATGGTCTCCACTGCACGCAGTGCGATCACCCACTCATAGGCACGCGCATCGCCCACCACGCCAACCGACTTGACCGGCAGGAATACGGCAAATGCCTGGCTGGTCTTGTCGTACAGGTCGGCGGCACGCAGTTCTTCGATGAAGATCGCATCGGCCTTGCCCAGCAGCTCGGCATACTCACGCTTCACCTCACCGAGGATGCGCACACCCAGACCCGGGCCCGGGAACGGATGGCGGTAGACCATCGCGCGCGGCAGGCCGAGTTCGACGCCGAGGCGACGCACTTCGTCCTTGAACAGCTCGCGCAGCGGCTCAACCAGCTTGAGCTTCATGTCTTCCGGCAGGCCACCCACGTTGTGGTGGCTCTTGATGACGTGTGCCTTGCCGGTCTTGCTGCCGGCCGACTCGATCACGTCTGGATAGATCGTGCCCTGTGCCAGCCACTTGGCATTGCTCAGCTTGTTCGATTCTTCGTCGAAGATCTCGACGAACAGGTTGCCGATGATCTTGCGCTTGGCTTCCGGATCGCTGACGCCTTCCAATGCCTTGAAATAACGGTCGGCGGCATTCACGCGCACGACCTTGACGCCCATGTTGTCGGACATCATTTTCATGACCTGGTCGCCTTCCTGGAAGCGCAGCAGGCCGGTGTCGACGAACACGCATGTCAGTTGCTCGCCGATGGCCTTGTGCAGCAGTGCTGCAACCACCGAGGAATCAACGCCGCCGGACAGGCCGAGGATCACTTCATCGCTGCCAACCTGCTCGCGCACGCGGCCGATCTGGTCGTCGATGATGTTGGCCGCGGTCCACAAGGTGGCGCAGCCACAGATATCGGTGACGAAACGCTTGAGCAGCGCCGAGCCCTGCTTGGTGTGGGTCACTTCCGGGTGGAACTGCACGCCGTACCAACGTTTGTCTTCGTTGGCCATCGCGGCCACCGGGATGCGGTCGGTAACTGCAGTGATGGCGAAGCCCGGCGGCACGTGGGTGACGTGGTCGCCATGGCTCATCCACACATCCAGGCGAGGCTCGCCGTTGTGGTCGGACAGGCCGCCCAGCAGCGCGTCGTTGCCCTGCAGCTTCACTTCGGCGTGACCGAACTCGCGCTGGTCAGCGGCTTCAGTGCCACCGCCCAACTGCTTGGCCATGGTCTGCAGGCCGTAGCAGATGCCCAGCAGCGGCAGGCCGCTGTCGAACACTTCCTGCGGCGCGGCCGGCGCGCCGGGCAGCGTGGTGGTCTCCGGGCCGCCGGACAGGATGATGCCCTTGGCACCAAAGGCGGCGATCTCGGCCGGATCGTGGTCCCAGGCCCAGATCTCGCAGTACACACCGAACTCGCGGATGCGGCGCGCGATCAGCTGCGTGTACTGTGCGCCGAAATCGAGGATGAGGATCTTGTCGTTATGGATGTTGGTCATAAAGCCCGGCAAGTGATCAATGAAAACGGGAGTCGATGCAAAACGAATGGCGGATAGAGAAAGAGGAACGGGACCAGGTCCACGTTCCTCTTCTGCTTACCGCATCAAGCGCGGTAGTTCGGCGGCTCTTTGGTGATCTGCACGTCGTGGACGTGGCTCTCACGTTGGCCGGCACCGCTGATCTTGACGAAGTTCGGCTTGGTGCGCATTTCTTCGATGGTGGCGCAGCCCACATAGCCCATGGTCGCGCGCAGGCCACCGATGAGCTGATGGATGATGCCGCCCACCGGGCCGCGGTACGGCACGCGACCTTCGATGCCTTCCGGCACCAGCTTGTCGGCGGTGGCGGCGTCCTGGAAATAACGGTCCTTGGAACCCTTCTCCATCGCAGCCAGCGAGCCCATGCCACGGTAGCTCTTGTAGGAGCGGCCCTGGAACAATTCGGTTTCACCCGGCGATTCCTCGGTACCTGCGAGCAGGCCACCGATCATCACCGTCGACGCACCAGCGGCCAGCGCCTTGCCGATGTCGCCGGAGTAACGGATGCCACCATCGGCGATCAGCGGAATGCGATCCTGCAGCGCTTCGGCAACCAGATCGATCGCGGTGACCTGCGGCACGCCGACACCGGCGACAACGCGCGTGGTGCAGATCGAGCCCGGGCCGATACCGACCTTGACCGCATCGGCGCCACTATCCAGCAATGCCAGCGCAGCGTCACCGGTGCAGATGTTGCCGCCGATGACCTGCACGTTCGGGAAGTTCTTCTTCACCCAACGCACGCGGTCCAGCACGCCCTGCGAATGGCCGTGCGCAGTGTCCACCACCAGCACGTCGACACCGGCAGCGACCAGCGCTTCGACGCGGCGGTCGGTATCACCACCAACGCCAACCGCAGCGCCAACCAGCAGGCGCGTTGCAGCGTCCTTGGCAGCGTTGGGGTTGTCGCTCTTCTTCTGGATGTCCTTGACCGTGATCAGGCCGCGCAGTTCGAACGCGTCGTTGACCACCAGGACCTTCTCAATGCGGTTTTTGTGCAGCAGCGACAGCACTTCATCCGAGGCCGCGCCTTCCTTGACCGTGATCAGGCGATCCTTCTTGGTCATGATGTGGCGGACCGGATCGTCCAGCTCGGTTTCAAAGCGCATGTCACGGTGGGTGACGATACCGGCCAGCTGGCCGTCGTTGCCCACCACCGGCACGCCGGAAATATTGTGCGCCTGGGTCAGGGCCAGCACATCACGGATCGTGGTTTCCGGACCAACGGTGATCGGGTCGCGGATGACGCCGGATTCGAACTTCTTGACCTTGGCTACTTCGGCAGCTTGCTGCTCGACGGTCAGGTTCTTGTGCAGGATGCCGATGCCACCGATCTGGGCCATGGCAATGGCCAGGCGAGCTTCAGTGACGGTGTCCATGGCCGCCGAGACAATCGGCAACTTCAACCGCAGGTCGCGCGTCAGCCGCGTGCCGAGGTCAACGTCCTTAGGCAGAACGATGGAGTGAGCGGGGACGAGAGAAACGTCATCGTACGTTAGTGCTTCAGCCTGGATGCGCAGCATCGGCGTGCCCGGTAGATGTGGGGAAGCGCGACATTTTACCCTTATTTGCCCGCCGATGTCAGGGGGCAAGTGCGACGCAGTGTCGCGCTGGCGGGGAGGTGTTCAGGGACCATCACCTGCTCCCTCCCTTTGGCGTAGCCAAGGGGAGGGCTGGGGAGGGGTAGCTTTTAAAGCTTGAAAGTCCTGAAGCCTCAGAACGACAAACCTTCGGCGCTGGCCTCGGCCGCCTCGATCGTGTTCTGCATCAGCGTGGCTACCGTCATCGGGCCAACGCCGCCCGGCACTGGGGTGATCCAGCTGGCCCGCTGCGCTGCGGCTTCAAAGCCGACATCACCGACCAGCCGGCCATCGTCCAGGCGGTTGATGCCGACATCGATCACCACCGCGCCCGGCTTCACCCATTCACCCGGAATCAGCTGCGGAATGCCCACCGCCACGACCAGGATGTCGGCGTTGCGCACGGCCTGTTCCAGCACGTCCTTGGGGGTGAACTTGTGGCAGCTGGTCACCGTGCAACCGGCGATCAACAACTCGAGTCCCATCGGCCGGCCGACATGATTGCTGACGCCGACGATGGTGGCGTTGCGACCGCGTACCGGCTGGTCGGTATGACCAAGCAGCGTGGTGATACCACGCGGCGTGCACGGGCGCAGTCCGAACTCGCGCAGCACCAGATGTCCGACGTTCTGCGGGTGGAAGCCGTCCACATCCTTGCGCGGGTCGATGCGCTGGATCAGTCGATTGGCATCGGGAATGCCCGGCAGCGGCAACTGGATCAGGATGCCGTGGATCTTGGGATCAGCATTGAGCTGATCGATCAGATCCAGCAACTGCGCCTCGCTGGTGCCTTCCGGCAAGTCATAGTCAAACGCTTCGATGCCGACCTTCTCGGCGGCACGGCGCTTGTTGCGCACATACACCGAAGACGCCGGGTCACCGCCCACCAGCACCACGGCCAGGCCAGGGCGGGTACCGCCAGCGGCCAGACGGGCGTCGACGCGCACCTTCAAATCGTCGAGCAGCTCCTCGGCGATACGGCGGCCATCAAGGATGCGGGAGGTCTGCGGGGAGGCGTCGGCGAGGACAGTCATGGGGTATGGCGGTGAACACGGGGGCAGCTATTGTCCCTGATTCCGGCCAACGCCACACCTTGTCATCGCCCCGCTGACCCAGCTGAATCAGCAGCAGCCGGCTCCCCTGCCCCGGCAATGGCATCAGGATTGAGCGGACGCGCTTCACGCCGCGGCGGCGTGAAGGGTGTCGGCGTCGGTGCTCCGGGCGTGTTGCGGTACATCAGCCCGGTGTCGGCCTGCAGCCCGCCGCCCGCCATCTCCAGCTCGAAGCGCTCGGCGTCACGACGGCGGATTTCACGCGCGACCAGATCGGCCTCGTCTTCTTCCACGCCGAGCTGCATCAGCGCCGCACGACCGAATTCCACTGCGGACTCGAAGGTCTCGCGGATCTGGAAATCGACACCAGCATGTATCAGCGACAGCGAATGCTCGCGGTCGAACGAGCGCACCAGCAGCTTAGCGAGCGGGAACTCGTGCCGCACCAGCTCGACAATGCGATCAGCAGCGGCGCGATCATCCACGCACACAGCAATCGCGCGTGCGGTTTCCGCGCCGGAGGCGCGCAGCACATCCAGGCGCGTGCCATCTCCGTAATAGATTTTGAAGCCGAACCGGGTGGCGCTGCGGATCATGTCGATATCGTTGTCGATGATGGTCACATCCACATCGCGCGCGAGCAGAGACTGACTGGACACCTGACCGAAACGCCCGAAGCCGATCACCAGCACGCTGCCGCTGAGCCCGTCAGCAGCATCCACATCGTCAGCGGAGACCTGCCCCTCCTTCACCAACAGCCGGTAAACCAGCATGCACAGCGGCGTCAGCGCCATCGACAGCACCACGACGGCGGTGAGGTTGGCGTTGACCTTGGCATCGATCACCCCAGTGGTCGCCGCCGCGGCGAACAACACGAAGGCGAACTCGCCGCCCTGCGCCATCAACACACCGCGATCCAGCGCCTGCCGGTGGTCACTACCCATCACCCGCGCTACGCCGTAGATGCAGATCGCCTTGGCCAGCATCATCGCCGGCACCAGCAGCGCGATAACTTTCCAGTTGGACGCGACCACCGACAGATCCAGCGCCATGCCAACGCTGAGGAAGAACAGCCCCAGCAGGATGCCGCGGAACGGCTCGATATCGGCTTCGATCTGATGGCGGAAGGTGGATTCGGACAGCAGCACGCCGGCCAGGAACGCGCCCATCGCCATCGACAAGCCACCAAGCTGCATCAGCAATGCCGCGCCAAGCACTACCAGCAATGCAGCTGCGGTCATCACCTCGCGCGCCTTGGCGGCGGCGAGGGTGCGGAACAAAGGATTGAGCAGGTAGCGCCCGACCAGCACCAGACCAACGATGGCGCCAGCGCCGATGGCGATGCTCGTCCAGCGCGAACCTTCGTCCGCACCGATCTGCGCCGGCGCCATCCACGCAACCACAGCCAGCAACGGCACGATCAGCAGGTCCTCAAACAGCAGGATGGAGACAATCTTCTGTCCGGACGGCAGGGTCAGGTCGCCACGCTCGCCCAGCAGCTGCATCACCACCGCGGTCGAGGTCAGCACGAAACCCGCGGCCGCAATGAAGGCAATCTGCGGACGATAACCGAACAGGATTGCGACGCCGGTAAGCACCAGCGCACAGGTCACGATCTGCGCCGTGCCAAGGCCAAAGATCTCGCCGCGCAGGCTCCAAAGGTGCGACGGCCGCATTTCCAGGCCGATCACGAACAGGAACATCACCACGCCGAGCTCGGCCACATGAAGGATGGCCTGCGGATCGGAGAACCAGCCAAAGCCGAACGGGCCGATGGCCAGGCCTGCAACGAAATAACCCAGTACCGAACCCAAGCCGAGACGCCTGAACAAGGGCACAGCCACTACAGCGGCGCCCAACAGGGCAACTACCTTTACCAGTTCCTGCGAGGATTCCGCTGCCATGCCGCACCACCTTGTAATCGTCCAGGTGCACGATAAAGCAAAAAACGTGCAGAACCGGTCAGCGCCTGCGGCTTTTTCAACTCATGGCGAATGCGAACAGAACGCCGCGTAATCGATATATCCGGGGAATGGAACGCCGGGCGCGCACAACGGGCAGGCCGGATCGGCATGCACACGGGTCTCGCGGAAGCGCATCTGCAGGGCATCGAAACGCAGCAAACGTCCCGTCAACGGTTCGCCGATATCCAGCAGCAGCTTCAATACCTCGGTTGCCTGCATCACCCCGGCCAGCCCAGGCAGCACACCCAGCACGCCCGCCTCGGAACAGTTGGGAGCGAATTCAGGCGGCGGCGGCTCCGGGAACAGGCAGCGGTAACACGGTGCCACGCCGCGCTGGCGGCCCGCATCGAACACACTGACCTGCCCGTCGAAGCGCTCGATGGCGGCATAGACCAAGGGCTTGGCGTGCTTGATGCAGGCATCGTTGAGCAGGTAGCGCAGTGGAAAGTTATCCGAGCCATCCAGCACCACGTCCACGCCCTGCAGCAGGACGTCAATGTTGGCCGATGTGACACGCTCGGCGACCGCCTCCACCTCGATGTGTGGGTTCAGTGCCATCAGCCGCTCTCGCGCCGAGTCCACCTTGGCTGTGCCCAAAGCCGCTTCGGTGTGGATGATCTGCCTCTGCAGGTTGCTGCGTTCGACCACGTCGTCATCGACGATACGCAATCTGCCCACACCCGCTGCGGCGAGATAGAACGCAGCCGGTGCACCGAGGCCACCCGCACCCAGCACCAACACCGTTGATCGCTGAAGCCGACGCTGGCCGGCTTCGCCCAGCTGCGGCAGCAGCAGATGGCGCGAGTAGCGGTCGTAGAAGTCGCGCTCACCGGCATCCAGCATGGGCTGGACCAAGGGCAAACCCGAAGTCCGCCAGGCAACGGTGCCGCCACTTACCGAGGACAGGTTTGTATAGCCCGCCTCCTGCAACCCGATTGCGGCATCGGCCGAGCGCTTGCCACTCTGGCAGATCAGCAGGATTTCGCGTTCGTACGCGGGCAGGTGCTGAGAGGGCTCGGCCAGCAGCTCGGCCTTGGCAATGCCGATTGCGCCCTCCGCCATACCCCCTGCCCGCTCGTGCGCTTCGCGCACGTCGATCAGCAATGCGCCATCTGCGTGGCGGGCACGGGCCTGTTCCGGAGTCAGTTCGCGAATGCTCATGGCTGGATTATCGGCCAAACGGACAGCAAGGGAGGGAACGCCTTACAGCTTTGGGCTTTGGGCTTTGGGCTATGGGCTTACCGCTTTGGGCTTTGGTTTTTAAGCTCGTCATTCCCGCGCAGGCGGGAATGACGAAATCATTTAGTGAGAACGTCAGCCAAATCGAACGCCCCCCCTCCCAACACACCAAAAACAAAAGCGGCCTTTCGGCCGCTTTCGTTCACATCACTCGGCAGGCTTGAGACACCCACCAGGCTTGAATCACTTCCTGCCCTTGACGTGCTTCATCAGGCGCCGCTTGGCCTTGACCTGACGGTCCGTCAAGACGTTCTTCTTGCCCTCGTACGGGTTTGCACCTTCACGGAACAGGAAGGTCACCGGCGTACCCACCAGCTTGAAACGCTTGCGGAAGAAGTTTTCCAGGTAACGCTTATACGAATCCGGCAGCTCCTTCAGGCGCGTACCGTGCACGATGAAGGTCGGCGGATTGCTGCCGCCCGGGTGCACATAACGCAGCTTGGAGACGTGACCACGGATGCTCGGCGGCGGATTGGTCTCGTACGCCACTTCCAGCGCCTTGTTGACCTCGGACGTGCTGAACTCGTGCGTCGCCGAGGCATGCGCCCGGTGAATCGCCTTGAACAACTCGCGCAAACCCGAGCCATGCAGCGCGGAAATCCGCACGTTCTCGGCCCACGGCACGAAGCCAAGCTTCAGCGACAACAGGGTTTCAGCCTGCTGCTTGTCATACTCGCTCAAACCGTCCCACTTGTTGATCGCAATGACCAAAGCGCGACCAGCATCCAGCACCGCACCCAGCACACTGGCGTCCTGATCGGTCACGCCTTCATGGGCGTCCAGCATCAACACCGCCACCTGACACTGCTCGATCGAGCGCAGCGTCTTGACCACGCTGAACTTCTCGACAACTTCGTCCACGCGCGACTTGCGACGCAGACCGGCGGTGTCGATCAAGCGGTACAGCTGATCGTCGCGCTCCAGATCCACCGCGATCGAATCGCGGGTGGTGCCGGGCACTTCCGAGGCGATCATCCGCTCCTCACCGAGGATGCGGTTCACCAGCGTCGACTTGCCCACATTGGGGCGGCCAACGAAGGCAATGCGGATGCGGTTCGGATCGTTGTCCAGGGTCTCGGCGGTGCCTTCTTCCGGCAGGCGTCCAATGATCTCTTCAACCAGATCGTCGATGCCCTGCCGATGCGCGGCAGAGACAGTCAGCATCTCGCTGAAGCCGTAACGGGAAAACTCGGAACGAACGGCGTGTTCGTCCGTACCGTCGATCTTGTTGATCAACAGCAAGGTAGGCCGCGCAAGCTTGCGCAGCCAAGACAGGATCTCGTCATCCAGGGCCGACGTGCCATCACGCGCGTCAACAACAAATACGATCAGATCCGCCTCACCGGCGGCGGCACGGGCTTGGCGCGCAGTGGCGCCAGCCAGCCCTTCCTCTTCACCGGCGATACCACCGGTATCGACGATCAGGAAGGGATTGTCCTCATCTAGACGGCAAACACCGTAATTGCGATCGCGGGTAACACCCGGCTGGTCATGCACCAGTGCATCGCGCGTACGGGTCAACAGATTGAAAATGGTGGACTTACCGACGTTCGGTCGTCCAACCAGGGCGACCAAAGGCAGCATCGCTATGACTCCTTATTGGGCCAACCGGAATGCGGTCAGCTTTCCATCAACGTTCTGCACCAGCAGGATGCCGTCAGCGACGACCGGCTGCGCCAGCAGAGCATCACCACCGCTCTTCTCACGCGCTGCCAGTTCGCCATCGCTCAACCGCAGCCAATGCAGATATCCCTTGTAGTCCCCCACCACGGCATAGTCGCCCTGGATGGCGGCACCGGTCAGCGAGCGGCGCGCCAGCGCCTGCTGTGACCACATTGCCGAGCCGGAGGTCTTATCCAGCCCGTACACCACACCCTTGCCATCGGTGACCACGACATTACCCGAGGACACCGCAACACCACCGCCACCGCCGTGGTCACGCGACCACATCGGACGACCGGTCGGGCCTTCGATGGCCATGGTTTCGTTCTTGAAGCTGGTCACGTACAGCGTATTGCCTTCCAGCACCGGCGCGCCATCGATGTCAGCCATGCGCTCCAGTTCGGTACGGCCTTCCGGCGTACCCACCATCTGTTCCCACAGCGGGCGACCATCCTGCATCGACAGGGCGGCGACGGTGCCGTCGTCGTTGCCGATGAACAGCACGCCCGGGCCGGTCACAACCGGCGCGTTGCCGCGAACGGTCAAGGACGGCAGTTCCTGCGAGTTGAACCAACGCTGCTCGCCAGTGGCGGCATCCAGCGCGGTAGTGCGACCATCGTTGCTGCGCACGAATACCAGACCCTGTGCGACGGCCGGAGCGGCAATCACTTCGCCAGTGACCTTGGACTTCCACTTTTCGCTGCCATTGGCCGCGTCCAGCGCAATCACCTGCCCGTCCAGCGTACCGATCACCACCAGGCCATCGCCAACGCCTGGACCACCGGAAAGACGAAGCTTGGGCTTCTTCTTTTCCTTGGCCGGGCTGTATTCCCAGACTTCCTTGCCGGTCTGCAGGTCAAGTGCATGCACGCCGCCCTGCACCGCTGCCGCGTATACGCGACCATCGGCAACCACCGGCGCCTGGCGCAGACCAATACGGCCTTCGCCTTTGCCAACGTTTGCCGACCAGATCTTGTTGACCTTGGCAGTCGGCTCGAACTTGGTCAGCTCAGCCGGCTCCAGCGCCTTCTTGGCCGCCGCGTCCTTGCCTGCAAACCAACCCTTGACGGTGGAACAGCCGGTCAATGCAACTGCCATCAAGGCAATGCCCGCAACTTGCTTGAACTTCATCAATTCTTCTCCGCTGCAGGATCAGCCACGGTGCCGCCGGCGTCCATCAATTTGGTTTCCAGCAAGCGGCGCTGCGGTGCAGCCACGTCCAGCTTGGCCAGCGCCTGGGTGTACAGCTCGCGCGCTTCATCACGTTTGTTCTGCGCCATCAAAGCATCAGCACGGATTTCCAGACCCGCGCTATCGTCAGCCTTGCCCAACAGGGCCGCCGCATCCTGCGGCTTGCCGGTTTCAATCAACAGGCGTGCAATGCGCTGGTCAATCAAGGCCTTGAATTCGCCCTCAGTCTTGAGCGCACGCAAGGTTTTGATCGCGTCATCGTACTTGCCCGCTTCGACCTGGGCCTTGGCCAGCTCCAGCGATGCCAGGTCGGCATAGATGCTGGCCTTGCTGCCGCCCAGCGCCGCAACCTCTTTGGCCGCCTCGTCCAGATTCTTGGACTGCAGACTGCGAGAAACGGCTTCGTAACGGACGTTGGCATCGGCAAGTTTGCCGACCTGCTCTTTCTGCCACCACTGCCAACCGGCAATAGCGCCAATACCGAGAACTACTCCGCCGAGAATTCCGGCGCCATTCTTGCGCAGCCACGTGCGGACACGTTCGCTTTGTTCGTGCTCGTCGAGCAGGTCGTCAATCGCCATGCGTACTCTCGCTCACCCTGGCGGGGAGCCTTGTTGTTTTGTCAGACGCCTGGTTTCAGTGTGAAACCGGCGCCACGGAGCCTTCAGAGGATACCGTAAAGCGGGCCACATTGCCGCGCTTGTAAGGAGCCAGGTCGACGTTACCCGCCGCCTGCTGAACCTCAACCTCGGCCGCATTGCCCAGCACCATGCGCCCCACCTGACCTGCTGCGAAGCTACGGCTTTCACCGGCGCGTATCAGGGCTTTTTCAACCGTCGTGCCGTCTGGAGCAGTGATGTCCACCCAGCTGTCACCCTTGAAACTTAGGGTTAATGCCGACGGAGCGGCGGCAGCCGGACGCGCAATGGGCGCCATTGAGGCGATGTAAGGGCCGGCATCTGCAGCTGGCGCAGCGGCCACCGGCTGAACAGGCGCGCTCGACTGCCCGGCAACTGCCGGCACCGACGCTGGCAGCACATCCAACGAAGCTGTGCTGGGCGGGGCGCTATTGGAATTGCCACTGATCACATACCAGACCGGCACCGCCAGCACTGCCGTGATCACCACATAGACCGCACGGCGCCCGATATTCTCAGCCGCCCGCCGCAGTCGCGGGGTATGGGTATGACTGACCAACTTGGGCGGCTCGACCGGCGCGATCCGCGCCTGTTCCAGCAAGCCCTCCAGGTCCACCTTCAGCAAGCGCGCATAACTGCGCAGCTGACCACGCACAAATACCGCTGCCCCAAGGCGCGACCAATGCTCGGCTTCCAGCGCGGCAACCACCTGCTGCGGCATGCGCAACTGAGCGGCGACCTGATCCAGGGACAACCCGGCGGCCTCTCGTGCCCTGCGCAGCTGCTCACCGCAACCCACTACACCATCTAAAGCATTTACACCCGGATCATTGATCACAATGCGTCAGCCTTGGGGATTCGAGGTTGCTGGCGAAGGAAACTCTTCGCGCAACCGCTGTTGGAACCGACCGGCAGCCATCCTGTCGCCGAGTCGCTCTTCAATCTGAATGGCAAGTTGTAACACGGAAACCGTGGCCGGCGCAGCCGCCAAACGCCGCTGGTAGAAGGCCCTGGCCTCAAAATAACGACCATGCAGCACTTCATTGCGGGTCATGGACTCCAGCGCATAGGCATTGCCCGGCGCCAACGCCAGTGCCTGGCGAAGATCATCTTCGGCCCGTTCAAGCTGCCCGGCATCCAGTGCACAGCCGCCTGCATTGGCCAAAGCATCGGCACGCCCGCCATAGTTCGGGTCAGCCAAGGCACGATCAAACCAGACCAAGGCCTCTGCCGGGTGGCCATTGCCACACAGCCAGGCACCGTAGTTATTGAGCACGTCGCCCTGCTGCGGGGCCAACTCGGCTGCCTTGCGGTAGAGCGCACCTGCCGCCGTGTTGTTGCCTTTATGCCCTTCGATCACTGCCTGCAGGGTGTAGGCAGCCGGCAAATCAGGCTCCATCTTCTGCGCTGAAAGCGCGAACTGCAGCGCCTCGTCCAACTGCCCACGCCCAAAGCGATCACCTGAAAGGCGCAGGAACTCCTGGTAGCGCATCCGCTTGTGTGCGGCCTTGTCCTGCTTGATGCTGTACTCCGGCGCCACTATCTGCGGGCGCTTGACCTTGAGATTGTCCCGCCCGCACGCTGCAGTGAGCGCGACCAGCACGATCCACAGCAGCCAGCGATCAGGCGACCGCATCCCCGCCTTCCTGTTCCTGCAGCAGGCGATTGAACTCGGCCTGACGACGAGTACGATCCATCACCTGGCCCTTTAGCTGGCCGCAGGCGGCATCGATATCGTCGCCACGGGTACGGCGCACCATGGTCAGCACCTGCGAATCCAGCAGGATCTTCTGGAACGCACGGATCTGTTCTTCGTCCGAGCGCTCATAGCGCGTACCCGGGAACGGATTGAACGGAATCAGATTGACCTTGCCCGAGTCCTTGGCCTGCACCGCGTTGTCGAACTGACGCATCAGCCGCGCCAGCTGGCGGGCGTGCTCAGGCTGGTCGTTGATGCCCTTCATCAGCGTGTATTCGAAGGTCACCGAGTCGCGCTTCTTGTTGCTGCGCAGGTAACGCGCGCAGGACGCCATCAACTCGGCAATCGGGTATTTCTTGTTGAGCGGCACCAGCGTCTCGCGCAGCTCGTCGTTCGGCGCATGCAGCGACACCGCCAGCGACACATCGCTCTCAACCGAGAGGCGATCAATCTGCGGCACCAGACCCGAGGTGGACAGGGTCACGCGCTTGTTGGCCAGGCCGTAGCCCAGGTCATCGCGCATGATGCTCATGGCGCGGATGACATTGTCGAAATTCATCAACGGCTCGCCCATGCCCATCATCACCACGTTGGTGAGACGACGCATCTGGTGCGGCACATTGCCCAGGTGGCGCGCAGCGACCCACACTTGGCCGATGATCTCGGCGGTGCTCAGGTTGCGGTTGAAGCCCTGGGTAGCGGTTGAGCAGAACGTGCAGTTCAGCGCGCAACCAACCTGCGAGGACACGCACAGCGTGCCGCGGGTTTTGTCCGGGATGTAGACGGTTTCGATGGCGTTCTTGCCATCCACGCCCATCGCCAGCAACCACTTGTGGGTGCCGTCGGTCGAGGGCTTGTCGAACACGATGTTCGGGACGACGACCTCGGCATGCTGCTGCAGCTTTGCGCGCAGCGACTTGCCGAGGTCGGTCATCTGGTCGAAATCGGTGACGTAGCGATGGTGGATCCACTTCATCACCTGATGGGCACGGAACTTCTTCTCGCCGAGGATATCGACGAAGAAATGCTCCAGGCCCGCGCGATCAAGGTCGAGCAGGTTCTGCTTGCCAGCTTTGGCTGCCGTTTTCGGCAACGGCTGGATGGCGGGTGTCTGTACGACCTCGTTCACGACTTCAACCTCTAATTAACGCGAAACAACTTCGGTAGCAGCAAAGAAGTAAGCCACTTCGTTGGCTGCGTTCTCGACCGAATCCGAACCATGAGCGGCGTTGGCATCGATCGAATCAGCGAAATCAGCGCGGATGGTGCCCGGCGCTGCGTCCTTCGGATTGGTGGCGCCCAGCAGGTCGCGGTGGGCCAGGACGGCGTTCTCGCCTTCCAGGGCCTGGATCATCACCGGGCCGGAGATCATGAACTCGACCAGCGCGTTGAAGAACGGACGCTCGCGGTGCACGGCGTAGAAGCCTTCGGCTTCACGGCGCGACAGCTGCTTGTACTTGGCAGCGACAACCTTCAGGCCGGCCTTTTCGAAGCGGGCGTAGATTTCGCCGATCACGTTCTTGGCAACGGCGTCGGGCTTGATGATGGAAAGAGTGCGCTCGAGCGCCATGGGAATTCTCCGGTAGTGGGCCGGTCGGCCCGAGGGTACATGAAAAAACCCGCGTGCGGACGCGGGCTTAGCCTGAATTGCGGTGGCTAATTCTACCGGGTGACCCCGGCGTTTGCACAGCGGCAGATGAATGATGCTGCGACGCAGCATGACCTGAACGACCAGCCGGGCGTAGCATCCAAACAATCGTTTGATTGACTGAGCCAACCATGGGCAAACCCGCCAGCTTCTCCACCAAGGACCGCATCCTCGGCGCGGCCGAGGAACTGTTCGCCCAGTACGGCTTTGCCGGCACTTCACTGCGCCAGGTAACCAGTCACGCCGATGTAAACATTGCTGCGGTCAACTACCACTTCGGGTCCAAGGACAACCTGGTCAATGAAGTGTTCCGCCGCCGTATGGACGAAATGACCGCCGCCCGCCTTGGCCAGCTGGAGCAGGCCCGCAGCGCTCACCCCGGCGATCTGCGCGCAGTTCTGGCCGCCTTCGTTGAGCCAGCACTGGCCTTGGCCCAGGACCGCCAAAGCGGCGGTGCCTTTGTCCGCGTCATCGCCCGCGCCTACGCCGAGAAGAACGACAACCTGCGCAAGTTCCTGTCTGACCACTACGGCCACGTGTTGCGCGAGTTCGGCAAGGCCATCGACGCCTGCATCCCGGGCCTGAGCAAGGAAGAGCTGTACTGGCGCCTGGATTTCCTGGCCGGTTCGCTGACCTACGCCATGGCCGATTTCGGGCTGATCAAGCGCCCGCACAACATCAGCGAGGCCGAGCACCGCAGCAAGGCCGCGCAGGAATTGATCCATTTCGCCGAAGCCGGGTTCCGCGCCAGCGTGCGTAATCCGACCTCCCCCGTCGTTCCCTGATCCAACCGTCATCGCAGACCAAAGGTTTATCGATATGTCCAATTCCCTGCTTGTCCGCCGCGCCGCCGTACTTGGCGCAGGCGTCATGGGTGCGCAGATCGCCGCCCACCTGACCAATGCCGGCGTCGACACCGTGCTGTTCGACCTGGCCGCCAAGGAAGGTCCTGCCGACGGCATCGTGCTCAAGGCCATTGCCAACCTCGGCAAGCTGAGCCCGGCCCCGCTGGCCAGCAAGGCGCTGGCCGAAGCCATCACCCCGGCCAACTACGACTCCGGCCTGGAACAGCTGCGCGACTGCGACCTGATCATCGAAGCCATCGCTGAACGGATGGACTGGAAGCAGGACCTGTACAAGAAGATCGCGCCGTTCGTGAACGAACACGCGGTGCTGGCCTCCAACACCTCGGGCCTGGGCATCAACAAGCTGGCCGACGTGCTGCCGGAAGAACTGCGCCATCGCTTCAGCGGCGTGCATTTCTTCAACCCGCCGCGCTACATGCACCTGGCCGAGCTGATCCCGGCCAAGACCACCGACAAGTCGGTGCTGGAAGGCCTGGAAACCTTCCTGACCACCAACTTGGGCAAGGGCGTGGTCTACGCCAAGGACACCCCGAACTTCATCGGCAACCGCATCGGCGTGTTCTCGATCCTGTCGACCATCCACCACACCCAGCAGTTCGGCCTGGGCTTCGACGAGGTGGACGGCCTGACCGGCCCGCTGGTCGGCCGCCCGAAATCGGCAACCTACCGCACCTCCGACGTGGTCGGCCTGGACACCATGGCCCACGTCATCAAGACCATGGGCGACACCCTGCCCGACGACCCGTGGCACAAGTACTTCAACGCGCCGGCATGGCTGGGCGCGCTGATCGGCAAGGGTGCATTGGGCCAGAAGACCGGCGCCGGCATCTTCCGCAAGGTCGGCAAGGACATCATGGTCGTCGATCTGGAAAAGCAGGACTACCGTCCGGCCGACCGCGTCGCTGCACCGGAAGTGGTCGAGATCCTGAAGATCAAGAACCCGGCCGAGAAATTCGCCAAGCTGCGCGAAAGCCAGCACCCGCACGCGCAGTTCCTGTGGGCCACGTTCCGCGACCTGTTCCATTACAGCGCCTACCACTTGGCCGACATCGCCGAAACCGCGCGCGACGTCGACCTGGCCATTCGTTGGGGCTACGGCTGGTCGCTGGGCCCGTTCGAGACCTGGCAGGCTGCCGGTTGGAAGCAGGTGGCACAGTGGATTGCCGACGATATCGCCGCCGGCAAGAGCATGAGCAATGCGCCGCTGCCGGCATGGGTGCTGGACGGCCGTGACGGCGTGCACGCCGCCGAGGGCAGCTACAGCCCGTCGCAGAACGCATTGGTGCCGCGCTCGTCGCTGCCGGTGTACCAGCGCCAGCGCTTCCCGGACGCTCTGCTGGGCGAGAAGTTCGCGCAGGGCGAAACCGTGTTCGAGAACGACGGCATCCGTCTGTGGACCGACGGTGACGGCATCGGCGTCATCAGCTTCAAGACCAAGATGAACACCGTTTCCGACCAGGTCCTGGACGGCATCCAGCATGCCATCGCCCTGTCCGAAAAGCAGTTCAAGGGCGTGGTGATCTGGCAGAACAAGGAGCCCTTCTCCGCCGGTGCCGATCTGTCCGGCGCACTGGGCGCGTTGAAGGCCGGCAAGTTCGCCGAGTTCGAGGCGATGGTTGCCAACTTCCAGCGCACCAGCCAGCGCATCAAGTACGCCACCGTGCCTGTTGTCACCGCGGTGCGCGGCCTGGCTTTGGGCGGCGGCTGTGAATTCCAGATGCATGCGGCCAAGTCGGTTGCAGCGCTGGAAAGCTATATCGGCCTGGTTGAAGCCGGCGTCGGCCTGCTGCCGGCCGGTGGTGGCCTGAAGGAAATCGCCGTGCGCGCATCGCAGGCAGCTGGTCCGGACGGCGACGTGTTCGCCGAACTGAAGAAGACCTTCGAAACGGTCGCCATGGCCAAGGTCTCCAACTCGGCGGTCAACGCCAAGGAACTGGGCCTGATGCGTGGCACCGACAAGGTCGTGTTCAATAGCTTCGAGCTGCTGCACATCGCCAAGGCCGAAGTCACCGCGCTGGCCGAAGGCGGCTACCGTCCGCCGATGCCGGCACGCCGCATCCGCGTGGCCGGCGACGTTGGCATCGCCACCTTCAAGATGATGCTGGTCAACATGCTGGAAGGCCGCTTCATCAGCCCCTACGACTATGAGATTGCCGAGCGCATCGCCACCGTGTTGTGCGGCGGCAAGGTCGACCGCAACAGCGTGGTCGACGAAGAGTGGCTGCTGACCCTGGAGCGCAAGCACTTCGTCGAACTGGCCCAGCAGGAAAAGACCCAGGCCCGCATCGCGCACATGCTGACCACCGGCAAGCCGCTGCGGAACTGAGTGAGCGTGCCTCGTGGTGGCGCTTCCATCGCCACCCTCGCCCGCCCTCACGCTCACACCTATTGAAGAGATCACTGCAATGACCAAGCAAATCCAGGACGCCTACATCGTCGCCGCCACCCGCACCCCGGTTGGCAAGGCGCCCAAGGGCATGTTCCGCAACACCCGCCCGGACGACATGCTCGCCCACGTGCTCCGCTCCGTGGTCGCGCAGGCCCCGGGCGTGGACGTCAACCGCATCGACGACGCCATCATCGGCTGCGCCATGCCCGAGGCCGAGCAAGGCATGAACGTGGCGCGCATCGGCGTGCTGCTGGCCGGCCTGCCCAACACCATCGCCGCGCAGACGGTGAACCGCTTCTGCTCGTCCGGCCTGCAGGCCGTGGCGATGGCAGCTGACCAGATCCGCCTGGGCAACAGTGACCTGATGCTGGCCGGCGGCACCGAGTCGATGTCGATGGTGCCGATGATGGGCAACAAGATCGCGATGGCGCCGAGCGTGTTCGACAACGACCACGTCGCCATCGCCTACGGCATGGGCATCACCGCCGAGAAGGTCGCCGAGGAATGGAAGGTCTCGCGCGAAGAACAGGACGCTTTTGCCTTGGCCTCGCACCAGAAGGCGATCGCTGCGATCCAGAACGGCGAGTTCAAGGACGAAATCAGCCCCTACGACATCGTCTCGCACCTGCCTGACGTCGCCGACGGCAAGCGCATCATCACCCGCAACAAGCTGGCCGATACCGACGAAGGCCCGCGCCTGGATTCGTCCATCGAAGGACTGGCCAAGCTGCGCCCGGTGTTCCGCAACGGTCAGTTCGGCGGTTCGGTGACGGCAGGCAACTCCTCGCAGATGAGCGATGGTGCCGGCGCAGTACTACTGGCCTCGGAGCAGGCGATCAAGGATTACGGCCTGACCCCGCTGGCCCGCTTTGTCAGCTTCTCGGTCGCAGGCGTGCGCCCGGAAGTGATGGGCATCGGCCCGATCGCAGCAATTCCGAAGGCACTGAAGCAGGCCGGCCTGAGCCAGGACCAGTTGGACTGGATCGAGCTCAATGAAGCCTTCGCCGCACAGTCGCTGGCGGTGATCCGCGATTGTGGCCTGGACCCGTCCAAGATCAACCCGCTGGGCGGCGCCATCGCCCTGGGCCACCCGCTGGGCGCTACCGGCGCGATCCGTACCGCAACCCTGCTGCACGGCCTGCGCCGTCGCCAGCAGAAGTACGGCATGGTGACCATGTGTATCGGCACCGGCATGGGCGCTGCAGGCATTTTCGAATCGCTGTAAGCGGCTCGTTGCAACGTTGACTGAAGAAGGCGGCCGCAAGGCCGCCTTCTTTGTTGCTCAATCCCAGCAATCACAACTGGAGCATGTAGTGCCGAGTCATGCTCGGCAGCGGCGTTCCCGATAAAGCTTCAGCGCAGCACGGCTACGCTCTACAAAGGCCCGCTCACCCAGAACAGCAGATATCTCTCTCGCAGGCAATCCAGGAACAGAAAGGCAGCCTCTTGGCTGCCCTTCCAATCCACAACGCCGACAAACGCCATCAGCGCTCAGAATGATCCCGCCGCTTACTCCGCCAGCATCTTCTGAATCAACTCGCGCGCCGGCCCGGCCAGCTTCTCGTTCTCCAGCGCGAAGCGTACGGTCGCCTCGACCAGTCCAAGATGCGTGCCACAGTCAAACCGTGTGCCTTCAAAACGATACGCATCCACCTGCTCAGTCTTGAGCAGCTGCGCGATCGCATCAGTCAGCTGGATTTCGCCACCTGCACCTGTGCCAGTAGCTTCCAGCAATTCGAAGATCTTCGGGCTGAGCACGTAGCGGCCCACCACCGCCAGATCGCTGGGCGCGTCCTCAGGCTTGGGCTTCTCGACGATCTGGGTGATATGCCCTTTGCGACCATCGAACTTGTCGGTCGCAACGATGCCGTAGCTGCCGGTCTTGTCATGCGGGACGTCTTCCACCGCGATGACGCTGCCACCACTGACCTCACTCAGGTCAGCCATCTGCTTGAGCGCGCCTTCGCCGCGATTCCAGATCAGGTCATCCGGCAGCAGCACCGCAAACGGCTCGTCACCGACAATCGCCTTGGCACAAAGCACGGCGTGACCAAGCCCAAGCGCCTCGGCCTGGGTCACGAATACGGCACGCACGCCCTTGGGCAGCACGTGGCGGATCAGCTCCAACTGTTCCAGCTTGCCCGCGCGCTCGAGCTTCTGCTCCAGCTCGTAGGCCTTGTCGAAGTAGTCGGCCACCGCGTGCTTGTAGCGGTTGGTGATGAAGATCAGCGTATCGCAGCCCGCCTCGATCGCCTCATCCACTGCATACTGGATCAGCGGACGATCAATGATCGGCAGCATTTCCTTGGGCACCGTCTTGGTTGCCGGCAGGAATCGCGTTCCAAGCCCGGCGACGGGAAACACCGCTTTTTTAATTCGACCGTGCATCAATGACTTCTTCCAGCTTCTTTGGAGGAGGGAAACGGAACGATGTTGGCCGTTCCCGTCTGTGTTGCTGCGTCTTTGGCTGGCATGAATTCGGGAATGGTTGTCGCAAGGATAGTGCGCATCGCCTCGATGTCATAGGCCGCAACAGCCTTCCTGAGCGCCGTCACGTTGTTCAAGACCAGCTCGGGAGAGAACTCACGCACCCCGGCCGCCATTACCTTCGGGTGCGCCGTCGGCTGGCAGTTCTCGTCTGCATAGAACAATCTCTCATGCAGCTTTTCACCCGGACGCAAGCCGGTATAGATGATAGGAACATCGATTCCCGGCTGCTTACCCGCCAGCCGGATCATCTGTTCGGCAAGGTGACGGATGAGCACCGGCTCGCCCATGTCCAACATATAGATCGCGCCGCGTGAAGATGATGCCGCCGCTTGCAAAATCAACAGGCAAGCCTCCGGAATCGTCATGAAATAGCGCGTTACATCAGGGTGTGTGACGCTGATCGGACCGCCCTTGCTGATCTGTTCGCGAAACATCGGCACCACGCTCCCCACCGAACCCAGCACATTGCCGAAGCGGACCGTGACAAAACGGGTGTGCGTGCTGCGCCGATTCAAGCTCTGGCAGATCATCTCGGCGTAGCGTTTGGTTGCACCCAATGCATTGGCCGGATCAACCGCCTTGTCGGTGGAAATGAAGACGAAGTTCTCAACCCGCGACTCGATACAGGCGGTTGCGACACACTCGGTCGACAAGGTGTTGTTACGCACCGCTTCGCGCAACTGCGCCTCCAGCAGCGGCACCTGCTTGTAAGCCGCAGCATGGAACACGGTGTCCGGGTTGTAGGTGCGCAGCGCGTGACGGATAACGGCCGGATCACCGCAATCGCCCAGCACGCCATGCACCTCCAGATCTGGAAAGCTCCGGTTCAATTCCGCCTGGATGTTGATCATCAGCAATTCGCTGATCTCCAGGACCACGATGCGAGATACGCCGTGCCGCGCACATTGGCGACAAAGTTCCGAACCAATGGAGCCACCACCGCCGGTAACCAGAACAGTACGGCCGCGCAACCAGCTGCGCAGCAGTTCCCAATCCGGCAGGATGGGCTTGCGCCCCAGCAGGTCTTCGATGGCGACTTCTTTGAGCTGACCCGGCAGCGAGCTGCCTTCGAGAATATCGGTCAGGCGCGGAACCGTGCGGAACGGCAAGCCAGTGCTTTCGCAAAGCCCGACCACCCGCTGCATTCCAGCCGCATCAAGCGTTGGAATGGCGATCACCAGCAGCTTGGCACTTGTCTCCCTGGCAACCACCGCGACCTCGTCCAAGGTTCCGAGAATCGCCGCACCATGCAGCCAAGCACCTTGCAGGTGTGGCGAGTCATCCAGCAGGCCCACAGGCTCATAGACACCAGAACGACGTAAATCCTTGATAAGTGATTCGGCTGCCTGGCCAGCCCCGAGCACCAGCACGCGCCGTGCGCGCGCATCGGAATGCTGCGCCTGGTAATCCTTCCATGCACGGTAAAGCAGTCGAGGCCCACCCAGCATCGCGGACAACGCGAACGGATAGACCATCAACACAGAAATAGGAATGCCTTCCAGGCGGCGATAGGAGAACACCATCACTATCGCCAACAGCCCGATGAAACTGGCCTTGAAGATGTTGATCAGATCGGCAACCGACGCAAATCGCCACAGCCCCCGGTACAGCCCAACCTTCCAGAAGGCGACCGCCTGAATCGCAATGACTGCCGCAACATCAAGCGAAAACCACGGATGCACAGGACCTGCATCGAGCAAGGCAAAGCGCGCCATGAGCAGCAACTGCCAGCACAACCACACCATGACCAGGTCGTGCAGCATCACCGCGTAGCGCGGACCACCGCCTACAAAGCGATCGAACCAAGACGCCATAGAAAACTCTGTCCTTAATTAAGTGCCTTTGCACGCAGGAACACCCACACCAGTGCCGCAGCAACCAGCCAGGTAACGCCCCCTGCCCACCCCCAACCTAGGGGAAGCCTTGAAAATTGCGCTGCAAGTGTAAGCCCCACAACGCTGAAGAGCGAATATCCCAATGTAACGGCTGCGTGACTGTATTCACGTTTCACAAACCGTTGATAAATATGCTGAGTATGCGGCTGCATCCAATGCTCACCCTTCAGCATGCGTGACAACAACGTGAAACCCGAATCAGCCAGAAATGCCGCTGGCAGCATCAACCACAGTACCGGCGCGGTGTCGGTTACACCCAGCCCAAGCGCCAGCAGACCTGCCACCAGGTAGCCCAGCGCGCCACTGCCGACGTCACCCATGAAGATGCGAGCCCGCGGGAAGTTGAACGGCAAGAACCCCGCACAGCCAGCTGCCAGCACCAAGCCTGCCAGCGCATAGGGCGCAGGCAGCAACCAGGTCGAGCCCAGCCCGACCAGAATGGCTTGGGTAGTTGCCAAGCCATTGATGCCATCCATGAAGTTCCAGATGTTCACCAGCGACACGGCCAGCCCAAAACAGAACACCGCTTTCAGCAGGCTACCGGTACCCGACCACACCAAGGCCGCGAGCATCAGTCCGGCCAATAGATGGACACATAAACGCGGCAACGCGGGCAGTGAGCGGTGATCGTCCCACCAGCCAATCCCCGCCACCATCAACAGGCCCAACGCGAATACCAGCAGAACCAGCGCATGGTCCGGCAACAACAGCGCACCCAGCACACAGGCCAGCAGCTGCGAAACGACGATGCCGACACCACCGCCACGCGGGGTCGACTCGTTGTGACTGCGTCGCTCACCGGGCTGATCAATCAGCTGCTGCCAGCGCGCGTAGCGGATCGCCAGCCAGGTCACCACAGCCGCTGTAACCAATACCAGCAGCACCACCCAGTAATGCAGTTCCAGCACTCAGAGCACCGCGAAGTTCAATAGCGGCTTGACCGTGCCCCACTCCTTGCAGCTGGGGCATTGCCAGTGGTGCGTGCGCGCACCGAAACCACAGCGCGTGCAGCGATAGGCCGGGTTGCGGACCAGCAATTGATCAGTGATGTGCTTCAGATCCTGCAAGGTGGCGACCGGGTCGGCACCTTCGGCCAGGGTCAGGTCGATCAAGGCGGACTCACCACGTACCGACGGGCGATCCTTGAGCTGGCGCCCCAGGTAGGCACGCGCAGGCGCAGGCCCCTCCTGCTCTTCCATCAAGCGGGTCAGCGCCAATACCGGCGCGATGCCGCGATAGTGCTCGGTCATTTCAGCCAGGAACGCGCGTGCGCCAGCGAGATCACCGACATTGCGGTAGTTCTTCAACAGCTGCGGCAGGATCTCAGGCAGGTAGTCCGGATCATTGCGTGCAGCCCTTTCGAACGCACGTACCGCTGCTTCGTCATTGCCGAAATCGCTCTCCAGACGCCCTTCGATGATGCCAGCGCGCACACTCATCGCATCGGCGACATTGGCCCGATTGATCGCCGCACGTGCATCATCCAACCGCCCCGCCGCACGGTAGCGTTCGGCCAGCTCGCATTCGAACTGACCGATCAACTTGCCCATCGGTTCGTCGGTGACCGCTTCATAGCGGGTTGCGTTCTCGATGGCCTTCTCCCAATCACGCTCGGCCTGATAGATGCCGATCAGATGCTTCAAGGCCTGCGGGGCACGTTGATCGAGCTGCGCCAATTCGGTGAATACGGTTTCGGCACGATCCAGCAGGCCGGACTTCATATAGTCCTCGCCCAGCGCAAGCAATGCCTGCACACGCTGCGTGTCACTCAGATCGTTGCGATTGACCAGCCCTTGATGCAGGCGGATCGCACGGTCCACTTCGCCACGACGGCGGAACAAGTGACCCAAGGCCACCTGGGTTTCGAAGGTTTCCTTGTCCAGCTCTGCAATATGCAGGAACAACTCGATGGCCTTGTCCGGCTGCTCGTTGAGCAGATAGTTCAAACCACGGAAATAGGTACTGGAAAGACGAGTGACCTGATTCTCGCTGTGGCGCTGACCACTGCGGCGACCAATCACCCAGCCGGCAATCGCGGCAACTGGCAGGCACAGGAAAAACCAGAACCATTCACTGATGAAGTCCATCGTTGCTCAGCGTCCGTCAAAAGGAGAAGGCGTCTGCGCGGCAGGCGCAGCAGGCTCGGATGCCGTCACGGCGGCCGCTTTGTTGGCGCGGCGCAGCTTGGTGTACATCGGTACCACAAGGGCTGCCATCACCATGCCACCGCCTACCAGGGCGCCGAGCAACAGTGATGCAATGATTGCGATACCCGAGGTGGTTTTGAGCACCCAGAACGCAAGGCTGATTTCGATGGGCTGCGAGTTGAGCGAGCCGATCACCAGGCCACCTATCAACACCGCCAGCAGAATCACTAATCGAACGGTCTTCATGCGCCGGCTTACTCCTGTTACAAGAGCCCGTAGCTTACCGTTCAGCGGATGAAATGGCAGCAGTCAATCTGCTACGAGGCACTCAGGCAAGATTACTCAGGCAGGGTCGCTTTCCAGCGGGACCACCGAACTGACGCGCTCGCGCAGTTCCTTGCCAGGCTTGAAATGCGGCACATGCTTACCCGGCAGCGCAACCGACTCACCCGTCTTCGGGTTACGGCCCAGGCGCGGCGGGCGGTAATGCAGGGAAAAACTACCGAAACCGCGGATCTCGATGCGGTCACCGGAGGACAGCGCCCCTCCCATCATTTCCAGCAACGACTTCACCGCCAGATCGACATCATCAGCCTTCAGGTGCGCCTGATGGCGCGCGAGGATTTCGATCAATTCGGATTTGGTCATTGCGTACTCGTCAATGGCAGGGTCTTACCCTGAAACGGCCCGGACTGATGTCCGGGCCGCCAGGTCAAATCTACAACAGGAAGCCGATTACTCGGACTTGTTGCCGTTCAGCTGTGCACGCAGCAGTGCGCCCAGCTGGGTGGTGCCGCTGGATGCCGAAGAGGACTGGTATTCCTCCAGCACTTCGCGCATTTCGGCATCGTCCTTGGCCTTGATCGACAGCTGCAGGGTACGGCCCTTGCGGTCCATGCCCACGAACTTGGCTTCGACCTTGTCGCCGACCTTCAGGAACTGGGTCGCGTCGTCGACGCGCTCGTTGGCAACGTCACGTGCCGAAACGTAACCTTCGATGCCGTCAGCCAGCTCGATGGTTGCGCCCTTGGCATCAACTTCCTTGACAACGCCTTCGACCTTCGAACCCTTCGGGTTGGCAGCCATGTACTGACCGAACGGGTCCTGCTCAAGCTGCTTGACGCCCAGCGAGATGCGCTCGCGCTCCGGATCGACGGCCAGGACCACTGCGTCCAGGGTGTCGCCCTTCTTGAAGTTGCGAACCACGTCTTCGCCGGTGGTGTTCCAGCTGATGTCCGACAGGTGAACCAGGCCGTCGATGCCGCCGTCCAGACCGATGAAGATACCGAAATCGGTGATCGACTTGATCTGGCCGGAAACCTTGTCACCCTTCTTGAAGATGGCAGCGAAGGTTTCCCACGGGTTGGCAGCAACCTGCTTCATGCCCAGCGAGATACGACGACGCTCTTCATCAACGTCCAGCACCATCACTTCGACTTCATCACCAACCTGGACAACCTTGGACGGGTTGACGTTCTTGTTGGTCCAATCCATCTCGGAGACGTGCACCAGGCCTTCAACGCCCGGCTCGATCTCAACGAACGCGCCGTAATCGGTCACGTTGGAGACCTTGCCGAACACGCGGCTGTTGGCCGGGTAACGACGTGCGATGTTGTCCCACGGATCTTCGCCCAGCTGCTTCAGGCCCAGCGAAACGCGGTTGCGCTCGCGGTCGAACTTCAGCACGCGCACGTCCAGCTCGTCGCCGACGTTCACGACTTCGGACGGATGGCGCACGCGCTTCCATGCCATGTCGGTGATGTGCAGCAGGCCGTCGATACCGCCCAGGTCCACGAATGCGCCGTAATCGGTCAGGTTCTTGACGACACCCTTCAGGATTGCGCCTTCCTGCAGCTTGTCCATCAGCTGCTCGCGCTCTTCCGAGTGCTCGCTCTCGACAACTGCACGACGCGACACGACCACGTTGTTACGCTTGCGGTCCAGCTTGATGAGCTTGAATTCCAGCTCCTTGCCTTCCAGGTAGGCCGGGTCGCGCACGGGGCGCACATCGACCAGCGAACCGGGCAGGAATGCGCGGACATCCTTGATGTCCACGGTGAAACCACCCTTGACCTTGCCGCTGATGCGGCCGGTGATGGTTTCGTTCTTTTCCAACGCTTCTTCCAGCTCGTCCCACACCATGGCGCGCTTGGCTTTCTCGCGCGACAGGATGGTTTCGCCGAAGCCGTTTTCGATCGAGTCCAGTGCAACCTTTACCTGGTCGCCCACGCCCACGTCGATTTCACCAGCGTCGTTACGGAACTGTTCGATCGGCACGATGCCTTCGGACTTCAGGCCGGCGTTGATCACGACCACGTCGCCGCGGACTTCAACGACGGTACCGATAACGATGGCGCCGGGCTTCAGCTTGGCCAGATTGGCCTGACTGGCTTCAAACAGTTCTGCAAATGATTCGGTCATTAGATTTACTCAGTTGAACATATGGACAGCGGATCTGTTGCGAAAACCCGTACTGCCCAGCCTGTTGGACGACCCCATGGCAGCGGCCGAATGTGAATGAAAAAGCCCACCACGCACCATTGCGCAGCGGGTTGTTGCAACATCTTTGCTACGACTGCGATCGATCAACTGACCGCACTCAACGCTGCGAGGATCAGGCTTCCTTGGAAACCAGACCCAGCACCTTGGCAACGACGTCGTCGATGCCAATACCGCTGGTGTCGATGAGGATGGCGTCTTCGGCCGGCCTCAGGGGCGCCACTGCGCGCTGTGCATCACGGGCGTCGCGGGCCATGATCTCACGCAGGAGGTCTTCAAAGTTAACCGAAACCCCTTTTTCTTTCAACTGTTTATGGCGCCGCTCGGCCCGCTCCTCGGCGCTCGCAGTCAGAAAAACCTTGTATGGCGCGTCCGGGAAGATGACGGTACCCATATCGCGGCCATCGGCCACCAACCCGGGCAAAACCCTGAATGCGCGCTGGCGCTCCTTCAGCGCAGCCCGCACCTCCGGAATGGCTGCAATCGCTGAAGCCAGCGCACCCGTAGTCTCCAGGCGCAGCTCATCGGTGGCATCGGTACCATTGACCAGCACCCGCAGGCTCTCACCCTGCTCCACGAACTGCACCTTGGTGTCAAAGGTGCAGCGCACCAGCGCCGAGGCGTCGGAGGTATCGATATCGGCCCAGCTGGCGGCTACGCCCACTGCGCGGTACAGCGCACCGGAGTCCAGGTAATGCCAACCCAGCTGGCGGGCAACGATGCGGCTGACGGTACCCTTGCCAGCCCCGGAGGGGCCATCAATGGTAAGAACGGGGGGCAGCTGGCTCATTTAAAGGCCTGTCTGGAACGAGAATCGGGCTATTCTAACGCCCCGCACCCCCCTACCTGCACCCGCTTGCACGCAAGCACTTGAACTGGCGCAGAAATACCCGGTAGAATGGCGGGCTTGAACGGGCGTTATCCTGCATATCCGCGGCCACGCTCCTAAGATCTCCTTACCAGTATCCGCCGAGGTATGTCATGAAAGTTCTGTCCTCCCTGAAGTCGGCGAAGACCCGTCACCGTGATTGCAAAGTTGTGCGCCGTCGCGGCAAGATCTTCGTGATCTGCAAGTCGAACCCGCGCTTCAAGGCTCGCCAGCGCTGAGCCAACTGGCGCAAGCCAGCGCTCGATCCGCAAGGATCGGGCAACGCCAAAAAGCCGCCTCTGGGCGGCTTTTTGCGTACCGGGCCAAGCGCAGTGATGACGCATTGCTGAGTGCGCGCAGCAATACCGACGTAGGACTGCGCTTTCTTCGCCGTTTTTTGCTGTAATCGCACCCTGTCCTCTGGGGAGATGTGACCATGAAGCACGCATTCAAGATTTTGAGCCTGATCGCCGTACTGGCTACCGCACCGGCGGTGCACGCTGACACCTTGTTGATCGAACGCGCGCAGGAAAAGCCTGCCCAGGCCATTCCGGCACGCGGCCAGAGCATGGCCGAGGTGGAAGCCCGCTTCGGTGCACCCAGCGAACGCATGGACCCGCGCGGCGGCCAGAAGCGTCAATGGCCGACCATCAACCGCTGGGTCTACCCGGCGTTTACCGTGTACTTCGAAAAGCAGCGCGTGATCGACGTAGTGGCCCGCCAGGCCAGCCCGGATGAAATCGGGCCCAAGCCGCCGATCCGCTGAATCCTTTCCAGGCAGCAGGCCCTGGCCTACTGCTCCAATGCCCACCCGGGCCGAACGCATCCGAGAAGAATGAACGACACGCTCCGCTTTCCAGCCGAATGGGAAACCCAGTCCGGCGTATTGATCGCCTGGCCGAACGCCGACACCGACTGGGCCGAGCGCCTGGCAGAGGTTGAGGAAACCTACATCGCGCTGGTCAGCGCCATCACCCGCTACCAGCCAGTGCTGATCTGCGTGGCCGATGACGACATCGAGACCTATGCGGAAATGCGCCTGCGCTCGAACCGCGTGGACATGGAGCGCGTGCAGTTCGTCACCGCGCCTTACGACGACACCTGGCTGCGCGACTCCGGCCCGATCACCCTCAAGCGTGCCGACGGTAGCTTCCAGCTGCTGGATTTCCGCTTCACCGGCTGGGGCGGCAAGTTCGAAGCCAGTCTCGATGACCAGTTGGTCGGTGTACTCGACCAGGCGCAGGTATTCAACAACGCCCAGGTCCACAGCATTCCGTTCGCACTGGAAGGCGGCGCCATCGACACCGACGGTGCCGGCACCTTGCTGACCACCTGGAAGTGCCTGCACGAACGCCACCCGGAGCGCGACCGCGACTCGCTCAGCGCCGACATGGCCGCCTGGATGCAGCAGGACCGCGTGCTGTGGCTGGACCACGGCTACCTGGAAGGCGACGACACCGACGCCCATATCGACACCCTCGCCCGCTTTGCCTCGGTCGACAGCATCGTTTACCAGAACTGCGACGACCCACAGGACTCGCATTATGCCGAACTGCAGGCAATGGGTGCCGAACTGGCCGCCCTGCGCACCACCGGGGGCAAGCCTTACCGCCTGTTCCCGCTGCCGTGGGCCGAACCTGTTCTCGACCAAGGTCGCCGCCTGGCAGCCTCGTATGCCAACTTCCTGATCATCAACGGCGCGGTGCTGATGCCGGCCTATGGCGACGCTGCAGATGATATCGCGCGTGACGTACTGGCCCAGGCCTTCCCGGACCGCGAAATCGTACAGGTTCCCTGCCGCTCGCTGATCTGGCAGAACGGCAGCCTGCACTGCATCACCATGCAGCTGCCAGCCGGCCTGCTGAAAAACTAAGAGCAGCAACTGTAGTGCCGAGCCATGCTCGGCAGGGGCTTTACCAGCGAAAAGCCACCCTCACCCCAACCCCCGCTCCGCGCCCCGGCCTTTGCACTGGCGCAAAGGCGCTCGATCGACCGCGAACCAATGGTTCGCAAGCGGCCTATCTCCCCCCGCGAGCGGGAGAGGGGCTCAAAGCGTAGTGCCGAGCCATGCTCGGCAGGGGCTTTCCCGGCGAAAAGCAGCCCTCACCCCAACCCCTCTCCCGCCTGCGGGAGAGGGGCTCAAAGCGTAGAGCCGCGCCATGCTCGGCAGCCTTTCGACCAGCACCGTGCAATCCGGACCTGCTACGCACATGTTCAGCCGAGCATGGCTCGGCACTACCTGAAAAGCTTCCGCGAGCACGGATCTGCCTCGAGTGTGCCCTGCTGTTCTCTCCGTTCAGCCCAGACCGCATGGCCGGCGCGCATCCGCGTTAACATGCGCGTTTTCCCCCGCAGGATCGCAGCATGAACTCGCGCAGCCCTCTTACCGTCGCCTTGGTGCAGGAACAAAACCACGGTGATGCCGCCGCCAACCTGGCCGTGATCGACGCGCGCGTAGCCGAGGCTGCCGCGCAGGGCGCGAAACTGGTGCTGCTGCAGGAACTGCACAATGGCGCGTACTTCTGCCAGCACGAATCGGTGGACGAATTCGACCTGGCCGAGCCGATCCCCGGCCCCAGCACCGAGCACCTTGGCGCACTGGCCAAGAAGCATGGCGTGGTCATCGTGGGTTCGCTGTTCGAGCGCCGTGCCGCTGGCTTGTACCACAACACCGCCGTGGTCTTCGAAAAGGACGGCACCTTGCTGGGCAAGTACCGCAAGATGCACATCCCCGATGACCCGGGCTTCTACGAGAAGTTCTACTTCACCCCGGGCGACATCGGCTTCAAGCCGATCGAGACTTCGGTGGGTCGCCTCGGCGTGCTGGTCTGCTGGGACCAGTGGTATCCGGAAGCCGCCCGCCTGATGGCGCTGGCTGGTGCCGAACTACTGCTCTACCCGACCGCGATCGGCTGGGACCCGGACGACGTGCAGGACGAGAAAAACCGCCAGCGCGATGCCTGGGTGCTGAGCCACCGCGGCCATGCCGTCGCCAACGGCGTGCCGGTACTGAGCTGCAACCGCGTCGGCCACGAAGCCTCGCCGCTGGGCGCTTCCGGCATCAATTTCTGGGGCAACAGCCACGTGCTGGGCCCGCAGGGTGAGTTCATCGCCGAAGCCGGTACCGACCCAACCCTGCTGGTCTGCGAAGTCGACCTGCAGCGCAGCGAGCACGTGCGCCGGATCTGGCCGTTCCTGCGCGATCGCCGCATTGACGCTTACGGCGACCTGCTCAAGCGCTACATCGACTGACCGGACCCGACATGAGCCTGCAACTGCGCCCCGCAACACCTGCTGACATCCCGGCCATCACCGCGATCTACGCGGTGGAGGTGCGCGAGCTGGTCAACACCTACGAATACGAGGTGCCCAGCGCAGCGGACATGGCGCAGCGCATGCAGGACATCACTGCACGCGGCTTTCCCTACCTCGTCGCCACCATTGACGACGAGGTCGCCGGTTACGCCTATGCCAACAGCTACCGTGCCCGCATCGCCTATCAATGGACTGTGGAGAACTCGGTCTATGTCGATGGTCGCTTCCAGGGCCAAGGCGTTGGCAAGGCCTTGATGCAGGCACTGATCGACGAATGCACTGCGCGCGGTTACCGGCAGATGATCGCGGTGATCGGCGAACCGACCAATACCGCTTCGATCAAGCTGCACGAACGCTTTGGCTTCGAGCTGGTTGGCGTGTTCCGCGGCCTTGGCCGCAAGCATGGGCGTTGGCTGGACACGGTACAGATGCAACGCGCACTCGGCGACGGTGCCGACAGCGCCCCTTCCAATGAATGAAGCAATGACTGACACCTCTATTGAAACCGGCGGCGAACTGCTGGCCGGTCAGCCCGTGCGCGTGGTTGAGCGCGACGGCGTGCGTTACACCTTGCTGGGTACTGCCCATGTCTCTGCAGCCAGCGTACAGGCGGTTGAGCAGGCTATCGCCAGCGGTCAGTACGACGCGGTCGCGGTTGAGCTGGACCCGCAACGCCTGCAAGCACTGACCAACCCCAATGCCTTGGCCCAGTTGGATCTGGTCGAAGTGATCCGCAAGGGTCGCGTGGCATTGTTTGCCGCCAACCTCGCCCTGGCCGCCTATCAGCGTCGCCTTGCCGAGCAACTGGGCATTGAACCCGGTGCTGAGCTGAAGCGCGCGGTGGAACTGGCCAAGGCCAATGATCTGCCAGTACACCTGATCGATCGCGATGTCGGCCTCACTTTCCGCCGCGCCTCTCAGAGCCTGGGTTTCTTCGGAAAATTGAAACTGGTGATGGGTCTGGGCGCCGGCCTGTTCTCATCCGAGGATGTGGGCGAAGAAGAAATCGAGAAGCTCAAACAAGGTGACATGCTGGAGTCGAGCTTCGGCGAGTTTGCCAACGAAAGCCCGGCACTGTATCAAGCCATCATCGGCGAGCGCGACCGCTACATGGCCACGCGCCTGCGCGAAGAGCGCACCAGCGAGCAGCGCAATGTGCTGGCGGTTGTTGGCGCGGGTCACCTTGCAGGCCTGGCCCGCTATCTGGAAGCCGATACCGACGCCCCTGGCCCACTGCGCGAGCAGCTGGAGTCGGTGCCGAAGAAGCGCAACATCCCGTGGATCACGCTGGGCATTCTGGCCATCGTGCTGGGCGGGATTGGCTTTGGTTTCTGGAAGGGCGGCATGGGCATGGGTGCCGATATGCTACTGACCTGGGCGATGTTTACCGGCGGCTTGGCTGGTTTGGGCGCCCTGCTGGCGGCCAGCCATCCGCTGAGCATTCTGACCGCGATTGTTGTTGCGCCTTTCAAGCCTTTCCGTCTGAGCATTCCTACCGGTGCGTTTTCGGCGCTGGTGGAAACCCGGTTGCGCAAGCCGACCTATCAGGATTTCCTGCAACTGCGTGATGATGCGCAGAGCCTGAAAGGCTGGTACCGGAATCGCGTTACCCGCATCGTGCTGACTTTCATGCTGACCAATATCGGCAGCATGCTGGGGCTGTGGCTTACCGGTTTCAGTGTTTATGGGAAGTTGGCCGGGTGAGGCTTTGGCCTTGAGGCCTTGGCCTTGAGCTTTGGTTTAAAAACTGTAAGTGCTTTAAAAGCTTAGAAGCGCCCTCACCCCTACCCCTCTCCCGCATGCGGGAGAGGGGACTAGCTCTCATGCATTTTCTTTTGCTGCTGCATCGTCGGCTTCGGCAGCGGAAGCCTGATCGCCAGCTGTTGCTTTGGCTGTTGCTTCGGCCCTTGATCCAGCCTTTGCCTTGGCTGTCCCCTCTCCCGCATGCGGGAGGGGGGTAGGGGGGCGGGGAGCTCTTGCTTCAGCTGTTGCTATTGCCTTCGCTGCTTGCAGTCGCAGCAGCTACAGCCACCCTGCCCTCCAAGCAATCAGCCCTCTGCAACAGCCGCATGCTCTACCGGCGGCAAGCCGCGCGCACGCCGCACCAACCGCGCCGTGCCCGTGCGCAGATCATCCAGCAACGCATAGATGGTCGGCAGGAACAACAAACTCACCACCGTCGAGAACGCCAGACCGCCAGCAATCGCGCGTGCCATCGGGTAGTACGGCGGCATGCCATCAGCCGTGGTCGTGTTCAAGGCAATCGGCACCATCGCCAGGATCGCGGTACCCATCGTCATCATGATCGGCCGCAGACGCTCACGACTGCCTTCAATCAACGCTTCGGTACGCGATACACCACGTCGCCTCAGGTTGTTGATGTGCTCGATCATCACGATGCCGTTGTTCACCACCACGCCCATCAGCACCAGGATGCCGATCACCGCCATGATGTTCATCTCGGTGCCGGTCAGCCAGAACAGCCAGTACACGCCATAGATCGAGAACAGCACGCAGGACATGATCGCTGCCGGGAACAACAACGACTCGAACACCGCCGCCATGATCACCACCATCAAGATCAGGGCGATGAAGATCGCCGTCACCATCTGGTCCATGCCGTCGAAGTTGATGTTGAAGCCCGCACCGTTGAACGTATAGCCATAGCCAGGCGGGAACTGCACGCGATCCAAGGTCTCCTCGACGGACTTGCGCGCTTGGTCCATCGGCACGTCCTTGGCCAGGCCAGCCTCGATACGCAGCATGGTTTGCCGGTTCAAGCGTTGGATGGAGTTGGCCGCCGGATTGACGTTCACGTCCACCATCGCCAGCAGCGGAATCTCCTTGCCGCTGGAGCTGCGCACCATGAACGAGGACAAGTCCTCGATGCTGTAGTTCTCCGAGCCCGAGAAGCGCACGTTGACCGGAATCTCGACGTCATCGCGGTGAAAGTCACGCAGCGATGAGCCACGCAGCGCCATGCCCACGAACTGCGCCACCTGCTGGGCACTGAAGCCATACGACGCTGCACGTTCGCGGTTGACCCGCACCGCCAGCTCGGCATTGGCATCGCCCACGTCCACGCGCACATCGCGTAGCTTGGGGTTACGCGCCAGGATCGGCACGATGTCATCGGCCAGCTCGCGCAAGGTCTGGCTTGAGTCGCCGACCAGGCTGAAACGCAGGCCCTGCCCTTCGCTGCCCATGCCGCCCGGCCAGCCAATACCGATCTTGGCGCGCGCCGACTGTGGCAGCCCCTTGCGTACCTCTTCCTCGATCTTCTTGCTCTGCTCGCGGTCGTCGATGGTCAGGTACAGGCGCGTCTGCGCCCAGCCCTGCTCGGCAAAACGGCTGTAGACACGCTTGATCTTGAACTCGTCGCGGTTGGCGTTGACGAAGTCCTCGACCCGCTGCACCTCCTTGCCCATCTCTTCCTTGGAGTAGGAACCCTTCCACTGGTAGAAGATGTTGATCTCATCCGGATCGTTGTCGTCACCACCGCCGGTGGTCTGGGTCATCGGCCACACGCTGAGCACCGACACCAACACGATGCCAGCCACGCTCCAGCCGCGATTCTGCAAGGTCCAGCGCAGCAACCGCGCGTAACGCGCCTGCAAGCGGCTGATGAACGGTGACTTCAATGCCGGCGGCGTCTTCATCCGCGCCGACAGCATCGGAATCAGGCTCACCGCCACCAGCCACGAGGCCAGCAGCGAGAACGAGATGGTCAGCGCCAGCTGGGTCAGGTAGATGGTGATGATGTTCTTCTCGCCGAACATCATCGGCAGGAACACCACGCAGTGGCACAAGGTGCCGGCCGACAGCGCGATCGCCACATGGCGGGTACCGATGATGGATGCCATCTCCGGTTTGCCGGGGTATTTCTCGCGCTCCTGGTAGATGCTCTCCACCACCACCACGGCGTTGTCGACCAGCATGCCCACCGCCAGCAACAAGCCCATCATCGAGATGATGTTCAGGCTGATGCCGGTGAAGTACATGAAGCCCAAGGTCATGATGAAACAGATCGGGATCGCCATCGACACCATCAGCGTCGATGGCCAATGGCGCAGGAAGGCATACAGCACGATCACCGACAGCAACAGACCAATCGCACCGGCCTCGGCCAGCGCAAGCAGCGAACTGGTGACCGCCTTGCCGGAGTCCCAGGCAATCTCGATGTCGACGCCGCGCAGTGCCGGATCCTCGCCCAACAACGCGACTTCCTTGGTCACAGCGCGCGACAGGTCCACCAGGTTCGCCGAGCGCTCCTTGTAGATATCCACGCCCACGCTGGGCTTGCCTTCCATGCGCCGCACATAGCTCATGCGCTGCGGCTGCAGGCTGACCTCGGCGATGTCGGACAGGCGGGTACCGCGGTTGTTGACCGGCAGGTCACGCAGTTCCTGCACTTCCAGCAGCTCCCCCCTGGGTTGCACGCGCAGGCGGCGGCCGTCCTCGGTGATCTGTCCGGCCGATACCGCGAAGTTGGCCGCCTGCAGCTTCTGCACCAGATCATTCAGGGCAACGCCATGCGCGCTGATGCGGTCCTTGTCCAACGCGATCAGCACTTCCTGCTTGGCAACGCCTTCCACTTCAACACGGGCCACGCCGGGTAGACGCTCCAGGCGCTGCTTGATGGCACGCTCGATCATGTCAGCGCGCGCGGTCAGGTCCTCGGCACTGTTCAGGCGCAGGCTGATCGCTTCCTGGTCGCTGGTACTCCAGCGCTGCACGTAATAGCGGCGGAAGTCGTCCGGCAACTCGTCACGCACCGCGTCGATGCGCTCACGCGCTTCGGATGCGGCCATGGCGATGTCGCGGTTCCAATCGCTGAACTCGACCTGGATCTGCCCGCCTTCGGCGTTGGCGCGCGAGTTCATCGTCTTGATGCCGGGCATCGTGGCGATGGCCTCTTCAACCGGCCGCAGCAGGTTGCGCTCCACTTCTTCCGGGGTCGAACCCGGATACGGCAGTGCGATGAAGAAGAACGGGATCGATGCTTCCGGCTCCGACTCCAGCGGCAGCTTGAACGCAGCAATCAGGCCGATCACCACCATCGACACAAACAACATGATGGTGGTGACAGGGCGGCGGATGGACAGCTCGGTGATATTCATCCGCTCAATCCTTGATGCCGCCAATGGGGTCCTGCTCGTGGCTCAGCACCTGCTCGGCCTGGGCCATCGCCTGGCGTGCACGACGGCCGCGTTCGGCGTAGTACTCGTCCGGCTTGCGATCCAGCAAGTCGTACACCACCGGGATCACCAGCAAGGTCAGCAGGGTCGACACCAGCAGGCCACCGATCACCGTGATCGCCATCGGCGAGCGCACTTCGGCGCCTTCACCGAAGGCCAGAGCCAGCGGCAGGAAGCCGAATACCGCGCACAGCGTGGTCATCATGATCGGGCGCAGGCGCGAACGTGCGCCCTCAACCAAGGCCTCACGCTTGGCCACACCTTCCTCGCGCAGCTGGTTGACCTTGTCGATCAGGATGATGGCGTTCTTCACCACCAGACCGACCAATAGGATCAAGCCGATGAACACCACCACCGAGACCGGTGAACGCGCCAGCAGCAGGGCTGCAACCGCACCAACCAGGGCCAGCGGAATGGTGAACAGGATGACGAAAGGATGCAGCAGCGATTCGAACTGCGATGCCATCACCAGATAGACCAGGAACACCGCCAAGGCGAAGGCGAACAGCAGCGAGCGGATCGACTCACCCAGCTCCTGGCCCTGGCCACCGATATGCATGCCGACATCGGTGCCCAGCGGGTTCTTGGCGACCATGCTCTGCACTTCGGTGATGGCCTTGCCCAGGTCGATATCGCGCAGGTTGGCCGAGACGATGGCCACACGGCGCTGGTCGGCACGGTGGATTTCGCTTGGGCCGGTGGTGGCGATGACATCGGCCACCGAACCCAGCTCGATCGGCTTGGCACCGCTCGGATTGACGATCAGGCGACGGATGTCGTTGACCGAGGAACGCTCCGACTCCTGCACGCGCACCAGCACGTCGATCTTGCGATCGCGGAAGCTGTAGCGGGTAGCGACATTGCCCTTGACCTTGTTGACCACCGCATCGGCGATCTGGCGCGTGGTCAGGCCAAGTGCCGCGGCGCGGTCCTGGTCGAATACCACCTGGATTTCCGGGAAGCCCTGCTCCACCGTCGACTTGACGTCGGCATAGTGCGGGTTCTCGCGCAGCATGCCAGCCAAGCGATTGCCGGCGACGCGGATGTCTTCGAGATTATTGCCCTCGATTTCGATTTCCAGCGGCGGCGACAGCGCGAACAGTTCCGGGCGGGCGAAATCCACCTGCGCTGACGGCCAGGCCTTCATGGTCTCGCGCAGTTTTTCGGTCAGTGCCGGCTCCAGTTTGGTGTCATTCATCACCACCGACAGCTTGCCGATGTTCTCGCCGCTCTCGGTCGGGCTGGCATCCAGTCGCGTACCGGTACCGGAGACGCCATACAGCAGGCGCACGCCTTCTTCGCCGGCATGCTTGCGCTGCACTTCGCGCACCAATGCATCGGTCTGCGCCAGCGGCGTGCCCGGCGGCAGCTTGGCAGTCATCTCGAAGCGATCCTGGGCCAACTGCGGCAGCAGGTCCACGCCCAGCAACGGCAGCGCAGCCAGGGTCAGGCCAAAGGCCAGGGTCGCGAAACCCAGAATCGGCCATGGGCGCTTCAATGCCGCCGGCAGCGCGCGCAGATAACCAGCTTCCGCGCGGCCATACGGCGCCATTGCCAGGTCGCTGGCCTTGCGCATCACCGGGCCGACTACTGCAGAAATGCCACGGAAGATCCGCACCACGCTCCAGGCCAGGAAGTAGAAGCCATAGCGGAACATCGCGCCGATGCCACGGCCTGCATAGGCAGCCGGCTTCTTCCAACGACTCTCGGGACGCCACGGCTCGCGCGGGTCTTCGGCCGGGAACTCCAACGGCGGACGGCCCTTCAGCGCGCTCAGCATCGGAATCAAGGTCATCGACACCACCAGCGACACCGCGATGGCGATCGACACGGTCAAGGCCTGGTCGCGGAACAACTGGCCGGCGATGCCTTCGACAAACACCAGCGGCAGAAACACCGCGATCGTGGTCAGGGTCGATGCAACCACCGCCATGAACACTTCACGGGTGCCCTTGATCGCTGCTTCCAGAATGCCCATGCCACGCTCACGCGCCTTGGCAATCGATTCCAGTACCACGATCGAGTCATCCACCACCAGACCGGTGGCCAGCGCCAAGCCGCCCAGCGACATCACGTTCAAGCTCAGGCCGAGCTGGCCCATGAAGAAGAACGTGGCGATGATCGAGATCGGCAGCGACAGCGAGATCACGAAGGTGCTCCAGCCATCACGCAGGAACAGGAAGATGATCAGCACCGACAGCAGGCCGCCGATCACCGCATCGATCTTGACGTCCTTGATGGCGTGGCGGATGAAGACCGACTGGTCCTCGACCGTCGTCATCTCAATGTCCTTGGGCATTTCCTTGCGGATCTGCTCCAACTTCGCTTCCAGCGCATCGGCAGTGGAAACGGTGTTGGCGTCGCCTTCTTTGTAGACAGCGAGTTCGACCGCTTCATGGCCGGCAGCGCGGATCACCGCTTCGCGCTCCTTGTAGCCCTGGCGCACTTCGGCCACGTCCTTCAAGCGCACGCTGGGCGCACTGCTGCTGCCATCGCTGCGCATCGCCGCAATCACGTTGGGATCGCTGCTGCCGAGGATGGCCGACATCAGCTGGCGGTTCTCACCGGTAGAGCTGGCGGTGCTGGAGCCACTGGCGGTGGTCAGCAACATCTCGCGCATCTGTTCGACCGTGGCGAACTGGTTGACGGTACGCACCAGGTAACGCTGCGAACCTTCTTCCAGACGACCGCCGGACAGGTTCACGTTCTCCTGCTGCAGACGCTGGATCACCGTGTCCAGTGACAGACCGAGCGCGGCCAGCTTGCGCTGGTCGATATCGACCTGGATCTCGTCTTCCAGACCACCGCCGACCTTGACCGCAGCCACACCGCTGACCGGCTCGAGCTTGCGTTTGAGGTCCTCATCGGCATAGCGACGCAGCTCCATCAGGCGACGCACGGCATCGGCGTCGTTGCCGGCTTCCTGCTTGGACGACAGCGCCAGCCGCATGATCGGCTGGGTCGAGGGATTGAAGCGCAGCAGTACCGGCGGCTTGGCCTCCAGCGGCAGCTGCAGCGTCTCCATCTTGTCGCGCACGTCCAGCCCGGCCTGCTGCATGTCCGTGCCCCAGGCGAACTCCAGCACCACGTCGCTCTGACCGGTGCGCGAAATAGACTTGAGCTTGCGCAGACCCTTGACGATGCCCAGCGCCTCTTCGGCCGGCTGCGAAATCAGGGTTTCCACCTCGGCCGGTGCCGCACCTTCGTAATCGGTACGCACGGTCAGGGTGGGATAACTCAGGTCCGGCAGCAGTTCGACCTTCAGGCTGGACAGCGAGATCAGGCCAAACAACACCAGGGTCAGCGTCATCATCGCGATGGTGACGCGGCGGCGGGTGGCGAACTCGATCAGATCGAAGCCACCGCCGGAAGCCGACGGTCCGTGGTCACTCATTGCTTGGTCGCCTGTGCGGCTGCCGGCGCCTTGGCCGCCGCTGCGACCGCCTTCTCCTTGCCGATCACCTGCACCGCACTGCCTTCGCGCAATGCAGCCTTGCCGGCGATGACGACTTCATCCCCCTGCTTCAATCCGTTGCGCACCTCGATGAAGCCGGCATCGTCGTAACCCAGGGCCAATTCGGTACGCACGGCCTTGCCGTCACGCACCACATAGACTGCCGGCTTGCCACCGTCTTCCAACAGCGCGGTGCGCGGCACCACCAACGCATCGGCGCGCTGGTCATAGTTGATGCTCAGGCGACCGAACATACCTGCCTGCAATGCATCTTCGCCGGTGAACGTAGTCACCACACGGAAGGTACCGGTGCCGTTGTCGACCACCGGCGCAACGCGATCCACCGTACCGGTGAACGGCTTGCCCGGCAGCGCGTCTACCTGCAGCGACACCGCCTGGCCCGGCTTGAGCTTGGCGATCTCACGCTCGGGCACATTGAGGGTTGCTTCCAACTGCGCGCTGTCGACGATGCGGATGATCGGCGAGTTGATCTGCACAAAGTTGCCCGGCTTGATGTCGCGCGAGGCGACCACGCCGCTGATTGGCGCAACCACCGTCGTGTAGGACAACTCCAGCGTCGCCATCCGGTACATCGCCCGTGCGTTTTCCAGGTCATAGCGCAACTGGTCCACGTCAGCGGCGCTGACCAGCTGTTGCTGCACCAGTTTCTCGGCGCGGTGATAGCTGTTCTCCAGCTTGCGCATCTGCGCCTCGCTCTGCGCAACGCTCAAGCGGGCTCGGTCCGGGTCCAGCCGTACCAGCGGCTGGCCAGCGCGCACCAGTTGGCCTTCTTCGACCAGCACCGCCAGCGCCACGCCGGAGGTCTTTGCGACCACCTGCGATTCAGCGCGCGGCTCCAACGCCGCAGTACCGGTATAGCTGGCGGCGATGGCACGGCGCTCGGCCTTGGCCACTTCCACCGGCACGGCGTCGCTGGCCTTCTGCTCATCCGGCGTCTTGGCCTTGGCTTCCTCGCCACCGGCTTTGCAACCGCCGAGCAACAGGGAAGTGGTGATCAGGAGTGCAGCAGCGCAGCTTCCGGTGCGGGCGTGCAGAGTGAAAAGTCGCGACATCGTCTTGTCCCTGGGGATGCGTAGGCAGGTGTTGTAGCAAAGTATTGCACCACCCCACACCAACACCATGCCCCGAAAGTCATGGGTACCTGCACCTTTGATTCCGCCTACCGCATTGCAGCATCCAAGTGCCTGTTCCGAACGGGTAAATACGCGGGCTATACTCGGTCCGTTCCGTATCCCACGGCGGAACCCCAGACCCGCTCACCGGATAAGGAAACCATGCGCTCGCAGCCGCTCGCCGCTTGTTTCGCTCTGGCTTTTGCCCTGACCTTCGGGGCCGCCCAAGCTGATCCGCAGTCTGCTACACCCGCCGTCGCCCCCGCCACTACTGCCTCCGCCGTCACATCGGCGCCGGCCGGCACTGGCAATGCCGCTACCGGCCGGACTCTGGCCTATACCTGCCAGGGCTGCCACGGCATCACCGGCTACAAGAACGCCTACCCCAGCTACCGTGTGCCGAAGATCGGTGGGCAGTCGCCGCAATACCTGACCCAGGCGCTGACCGAATACCGCGAAGGCAAACGCAAGCATCCAACGATGCAGGCGCAATCGATGAGTTTCAGCCCGCAGGACATTGCTGATCTCTCCGCCTACCTGTCCACCCTCAAATAAGCGCCGACCATGACGAAAGCCACGCACGCAATGCGTTTGTCCATCGCCCTGTTCGCCGCCATGGGTCTGGCTGCCTGCACGCAGTCGGAAGTCGAGTCCAGCGGCAAATCCGCGGCCGACCCCGGCCATGCCAGCGGTGAACACGGATCCAGTTCCTCCGCCGGCTTGCCTGCCGGCCGCATCGCCGCCGGTGAGCACCTGGCCGCTGCCAAGGGCAAGGCCACCGGGCAGAGTTGCATCGACTGCCACGGCGCCGACGGCAACAACCCGATCGATCCGACCTATCCCAAACTCGGTGGCCAATACGGCGACTACCTCGCCCACGCGCTGCAGGCCTACCGAGCAAGCACCCGCGACCATATGCTGATGACGCCGCAGGCGCAGAACCTGAGCGATCAGGACATCGCCGACCTGGCCGCCTACTTCGGCTCGCGTCCCAGCCAGTTGCGCGACCTGCACGGCGTCGATTGACGGCAGCTGTCGCAGCACCGCTGCTTGAACCAACAAAGCCGTCCTTGGGCGGCTTTGTTGTTTATTGGTCAACTCACGCTGCGTTTGAGACTGCTTGTGGGAGCGGCGTAAACCCCGCAGCTGGCATTTCAGGAACCACAGGCATATGGAGGATCTGATTCGGGACGAGCATAGCGGATTTAGCACCGCCGAAAAAAAACAGAATAAACATTCGCGCCCTCAACGGCTACCGTTGTCTTCCTGCAGCTCTTTCTTGAACGGGATATCCGGCGGTGGCCGTGCCTCTGCCGGCTGCTCCTGCATGTTCGGATTGGTCAGGCCGCAGCCGCCGCCGAACTGCAGCATCGATACCACGCAGGAAATCTTGCTGTTTGAGCCTGGAATCGGAATCTCCACGCTTTTGATGCCCCTGCGCACCCACTCGGCCAGCAAGGACTCGTTCGGTGCCCAGTACTTGTCGAACGAGGTGGGCGTGTAGTCATACGGCGGGCGTTTGAGCCAGGTGCCGGACTCGGCGATGCGCTCGCGGCTCCAGGTGTCGGCGTCGCCGCCCGGTGCGCCACGCTTGGCCGCGTCCTGCGCCAGCCCCTCGTTGCCGCCCAGCTTTACGCTGCCATCGGCATTGAACAATCCCGTGCCCTTGTCAGCCTGACCGCCAGCGCTACCGGCAACCTGGCGCTGCGCTGCACCCCAATCATCGCCACGGCTGGGCGCCGCCCAACCGCCGCTGCGATCCTCCGGTTTCGGACCTGCGCCAGCACTGGTTGCAGCGCGCGGACTCGGATTGGCAGCCGCCTGCCCGCCAGCCCGCGACGAGCTGGTCGATGCACTGGCTGCCGGCGTACCGGCTGATGCCTGCGTCGTGGCAGCTGCACTAGTCGCCGCCTGCGCCGCTGGCTTGTCGGGAACACCAGGTACCGCACGCTCGCGCACCGCCATCGTCGGCGTCTTCATTTGTACCTGGGCTGCGCGCGCTGGCAGCGTCGCCATCGCCACCGATTCCTGCGTTGCGGTCTCGATCTGACGTTCGCGTACGCCTAACTCGGGCGTGCGGATCTGCACCTGGGTTTCGCGCGCGCGCGGCTGCGTCACCGCTATCGGTTGCTGGGTGGCAACCTCGATCTGGCGTTCGCGCACCTGCACCTGGGTCGAACGCAGCTGCACCGCAACTTCCGCAGGCTGGCGCAGCGCCTGCGTTGGCTGCGGACGATCAACTGCGGTTTCGATCGTGCGTTCGCGCACCTGCGCTTGGCTGCTGCGCAACGCGGGCGCCGTCACCGTGGCCGGAGGCACAACGAACTCGCTGGTCGGCCGGCTTGTCTCCGTCACCTGCAGCGGCTGCTCGCTGGCAACAGGCGGCTCCGGCACAGGTTTGGATGCATCAACCTGCATCGATTCGGGCTCGCGTGTTGGCTTGGCGACAGACGCTGCGGCCTGCGCAGCGCTTGCAGCCGGGGCTTCAACCGCTTCCTGTGCTGTCGGCGCCGATGGCTCGGCCGCAGCAGCGCCAGCCTGCGCTGCAACTGCCGCCTGCGCGCCCGCCGCCTCGGCAGCCTGCGGGGCACCGCCACCCTCTTCGTCCGGCGTACCACGCCCGACATACTCCACCTGCACGCGTTCGCCTTCCTCGGCGTCCGGTTCCGGTACGTTGCTGCGCACCAGCGCTACCCACAGCAACAGCAGCGCGAACAGCACATGCAGACCGGCGCTGAAGAAACCGGCAAACCAACGCAGGCCGCGCTGATCGCGCGGCGGCGGTTCGCCACCATTCCAGAACAGCAACACGATGTGTTGCCACAACGGCAACGGCGCAGCTGCAGCCTCGCGTGGTCGCGGCGGCCGCGCCGCCATGACTTCAGCAGCATCGGCATCGACAAAAGCGGACAGGCCATTGGATACGCGCGTGCGCAACCAGTTGCTCCAGCTATACGGCATGCCGGTGCGGCGATCGTGCAGGATGCTGGTCTGCCGGCGCGAGGCCAGCAGATCGATCAACTCGGTAACCGATGCCACCGGCATGCAGCGGCGCGGCTCAGCCCGCGCCGTCGCGCGGAATATACGGGGCCTGACCGGTTTCGTGGTCGGTGGCGTCACGCACGGCAGTGATGCCCGGCACCCGGCCCATCAAGGTTTTCTCGATCCCCTGCTTCAAGGTCACATCGGCCATGCCGCAACCGTGGCAGCCACCGCCGAAGCGCAGCAACACCACGCCATCGGCCGACACTTCCTGCACCGCGACGCGGCCGCCATGCGACGCCAGCTGCGGATTGATTTCGTTTTCAATCACCCAGCGCACACGCTCGACGATGGACGCTGCATCACCCGGGGCTTCGCCCTTGATCTTGGGCGCCTTGATGGTCAGCTGCTGGGTACCGGCAGCCTGGGTGACGATGTCGATCTCGGCGCCGTCCAACCACGCCACGCTGGTGGCAGCGACATACAAAGTGAAGCCATCGCAGTCCACCGCCCACTCATCGCCGAGCAGGTCAGCCGGTTCGGCAAATTCGAGGCGCGCATCGGCGGTGGGGGTTCCGGGGTCCATCGCGCTCAGGCGCACGCCCATCCCGGGCACGGCCTCGCGTTCGATCAACTTGCGGAAATGCGTTTGGGCGGTATCTGATATCTGGATCATGCGGGTATTCTAGCCGTGTCTTGGTTGCCACCGATGGGACAGTGATTCCAAGGTCGGCATAGTTCAGTCACCTGTTATGGAGGTATGCATGGCCCCTGATCTCATTCCGCTGGCACAAGCGCACTGCAGCCCGCGCCGGGGCAGCGAGTATCGCCTCAGCCAGGCCCGCGTTGCCGAGTTGCTGCCGCAGGTCCCGGGCTGGGAGCTCGCCGAGAACGGCCAGGCCCTGACCCGTACATTCCGCTTTGACAACTACCACGGCACCATGGCGTTCGTGAACGCGCTGGCCTGGGTTGCGCACCGCGAAGACCACCATCCCGACCTGGGCGTGCACTACGACCGCGCCGTTGTGCGCTTTTCCACCCACGATGTAGGCGGGCTGAGCGAAAACGACTTCATCTGTGCCGCCAAGGCATCCGCATTAACGGAGCAATGACATGAAACTGCGCCTGCTGTTCGCTGCATTGGGCACCGTGGTCGCTTTGAGCGCCTGCAACTCCTCCGACCAACCGACAGCGCCGACCGTCGCCCCGACCGAAGTAGCCGCCGTGCAGACCCCGCCGCCGGACTACCCGGCCGAACTGGCCTGCACCGGCGTTGGCGGCAAAAGCGTGCTGCGCGTGGTGGTTGGCCCGCAGGGCACGCCCACCGAGGTGTCGCTGGTCACCAGCAGCGGCAACAGCCAGCTCGACGACTCCGCCGCGCGTCGCGTTCGCGAGTGGAAATTCAACCCGGCCACCCGTAACGGCCAGCCGGTGCCGACCACCATCCAGGTACCGGTCAGCTTCAACCCACCGGACCCGAAACCGAATGAGTGCTTTGCCATCGAAGAACGCGCGCGTCGTGGCGGCTGATCGCGACTGATGCATCCAGTAACCCCCGAAAATCTCTGGATGGCCTTCGGGCTGACCCTGGCTGCCGGCCTGGCTACCACCGTCGGCAGCCTGATGGTGGTGTTCTCCAGGCGCCCCAACCCGCGCCTGCTGGCCTTTGGCCTGGCCTTTGCCGGCGGCGCGATGGTGTACGTGTCGCTGTCGGAGATCCTGAACAAGTCCGTGGCTTCTTTTGCACTGGCATACGGCGACCGTCTCGGTTTCACCTACGGCACGCTCTGGTTCCTGGGCGGCGTGCTGCTGGTGGTGTTGATCGACCATTTCGTGCCCAACCCGCACGAAACCCTGGACAAGCAGGACCCTGCCTTCAAGGAAAAGACCCGCAGCAACATCCGCCGGGTTGGACTGCTCAGCGCGGTGGCGATTACCGCCCACAACTTCCCGGAAGGCTTGGCAACCTTCTTCGCCACGCTGGAAAGCCCGTCGGTCGGCCTGCCACTGGCCTTCGCCATCGCCATCCACAACATCCCGGAAGGCATCGCCATCGCCGTGCCGGTGTACTTCGCCACCGGGCGCAAGTCCTATGCGGTTTTCGCCAGCCTGTTGTCGGGGCTGGCCGAGCCGGTTGGCGCCGCCATCGGCTACTTCGCCCTGGCCGGCTCGCTGTCCCACGCCACCTTCGGCGCGGTATTCGGGCTGATCTCGGGAATCATGGTGTTCCTGGCCCTGGACGAACTGCTGCCAGCAGCCAAGCGCTACGCAAAGGGCCATGAGACCGTTTACGGACTGGTGATCGGCATGGCCACGATTGCGGTGAGCCTTGTGCTGTTCAAGTGGTAGGACGCCCTGGCCGGCAGGCAACCCAGCCGGCCCCGAACACGGCCCCTTGTAGGAGCGGCGTAAGCCGCGAAGCCGGCATTGCTGAAATCGCCAGCATGTTCGCGGCCTGACTGATCTGTGGCTTCGCGGCTGACGCCGCTCCTACAGACACCTGTCAGACCATGGGGAACCGCCGCACTGGCGGACCCCAACCCAACTCCAAGGCCTCAAAGCCTGTTCATCGCCTCAACCAGATCCGGCGGCAGCGGCGCATTCAATACATAAGGTGTCTTGCCGCCATCCAGCGCGAACTCCAGCGAGGCCGCGTGCAGGAACAAGCGTTTCAGCCCGATCTGCTCACGAAAGCGCTTGTTGACTGCAGGATCGCCGTATTTGTCGTCACCTGCCACCGGATGACCGATGTGCTGGGCATGCACGCGGATCTGATGGGTGCGGCCGGTTTCGATCCTGACTTCGCAGTAGGACTGCCCGCCGCGACGCTCCAATACCTTGAAATGGCTCAGCGAGGGCTTGCCGATCGCGTTCACCTGAACATGGCGCTCACCGCCTTGGCGCAGGCCGACGTGCAGCGGGGCGTCCACACTCATCACGCCATCAGGCATGCGTCCGGCCAGCAAGGTCAGGTAGCGCTTCTGGATGCCGCCATGGTCTTCACGCAGCAAGGCCTGCAGCTCGACCAGGGCCGAACGCTTCTTGGCCAGGATCAGCAGACCAGAAGTATCCCGGTCCAGCCGGTGCACCAGCTCCAGGTTCATGTTCGGGCGTAGCGCGCGCATCGTCTCGATCGCACCGTGGCTGATGCCGCTGCCGCCGTGGCTGGCCACCCCGGTCGGCTTGTTGATCACCAACAGCTTGGCATCCTCGAAGACGATGGCTTCTTCCATACGCTGCAGGAAGCTGCTCGGCGGCGGCGCCTTGTCTCCAATCTCATTGAGATTGACCGGCGGGATACGCACCTCTTCACCGCCGTCCAGCTTGCGGTCGGCCTTGGCACGGCCGCCATTCACACGGACCTGGCCACTGCGGACCAATTTGTAGACCAGGCTGCGTGGTGCGCCCTTCAGCTGACCCAACAAAAAGTTGTCCAGTCGCTGTCCTGCCCTGTCTTCGGGCACTTTGATCATGCGCACGCTGCTCTTGGCGGCAGGCGGTGCGTGGGGCTTGTCGGAATCAGTCATCGGCCTATTTATTCTGCTACACTCGGGGGGCGATATAAGGGTTTGATTTCGTTGGAAGTTGGTCAGGGCCAGAAGCCCCGCTCCCTACGAATCCGGCACAGTGCGCGGCCACCGCCCCCGGGGCGGCCATGTTAGCGGCTCGTCGGCGTTCCCGGCCATCGCCGGATGCCAAAAAGCATCCGAGCTGGACGAAACCCATGTCCCGCGCGACGCCATCGGCCCCGGCCGCGGGCGGCCGCCGGCCCTGAAACACCTAAAACAAGAAAGAAGCGCTCCCGCGGCCTGCCGTGGTGTCGTAGCGCTGGAAACCCAAGCCGCCCTGCCCGCGCCTGCGCGAATGGGCGGCGAACCGTGTCCAGAGGCGAAACCCCATGGCGTTCCGCGCGGTAGCAGCGCGCGAGGAACGCACAATGAAGCGAATGCTGATCAATGCCACGCAGGCTGAAGAACTGCGCGTGGCCATCGTCGACGGGCAAAACCTGTACGACATCGACATCGAGCAACCGTCCAAGGAACAGAAGAAGTCCAACATCTACAAGGGCCGCATCACCCGTCTTGAGCCGTCGCTCGAGGCCGCCTTTGTCGAGTACGGCGGCGACCGCCATGGCTTCCTGCCGCTCAAGGAAATCTCCCGCGACTATTTCCAGGCGGGCGTGGACCACAACAAGGCCTCCATCAAAGAGCTCCTGCGCGAAGGCCAGGAAATCGTCGTGCAGGTCGACAAGGAAGAGCGTGGCAACAAGGGCGCCGCCCTGACCACCTTCATCTCCCTGGCCGGCCGCTACATGGTGCTGATGCCGAACTCCCCCTCTGCCGGCGGCGTTTCCCGTCGCATCGAGGGTGAAGACCGCGCCGCCCTGAAGGAAGCGCTGGACAAGCTCAACATCCCCGACGACATGGGCGTGATCATCCGCACCGCCGGCGTTGGCCGCGATGCCGAAGAGCTGCAGTGGGATCTGGACTATCTGCTGCAGGTCTGGCGTTCGATCGCCGAAGCCGCACTGACCAAGCCGGCCCCGTTCCTGATCTACCAGGAATCGCGCCTGATCGTGCGCGCCCTGCGCGACTACCTGCGTTCGGACGTCGGCGAGATCCTTGTCGACACCGAAGAGCTGTACGAGACCGCACGCGACTTCATGCAGCAGGTGATGCCGCAGACCCTGCGCAAGCTCAAGCATTACAAAGACGACATCCCGCTGTTCAATCGCTTCCAGATCGAATCTCAGATCGAGGCGATCTACGAGCGCAACGTGCGCCTGCCGTCCGGCGGCTCGATCGTGGTTGACCAGACCGAAGCGCTGACCGCGGTCGACGTCAACTCGGCCCGCTCCACCAAGGGCAGCGACATCGAAGACACCGCCTTCCAGACCAATCTGGAAGCGGCCGAAGAAGTCGCCCGCCAGCTGCGCCTGCGCGACCTGGGTGGCCTGGTGGTCATCGATTTCATCGACATGTCCTCCAGCAAGCACCAGCGCGAAGTCGAAAACCGCCTGCAGAACGCCCTGAAGTACGACCGTGCCCGCGTCCAGCTGGGCCGCATCTCGCGCTTCGGACTGATGGAAATGAGCCGCCAGCGCCTGCGTCCGAGCCTGGGCGAATCCAGCCAGATCGTCTGCCCGCGTTGCGACGGCCAGGGCCGCATGCGCAGCATCGAGTCGCTGTCGCTGTCCATCATCCGCGTTGCCGAAGAGCATGCGATGAAGGAAAACACCGGACAGGTGCTGGTGCAGGCCCCGGTCGAGATCGCCAATTACCTGCTCAACGAGAAGCGCAGCGCCCTGCGTGAAATCGAGCAGCGCCACGACGCACCCATCGTCATCGTTGCCGATGAGCAGCTGCACACCCCGCATTACGAAGTCACGCGCCTGCGCGACAACGAACTGGGTGAAGAGTCGAACAAGCCCAGCTACCAGCGCGGCACCCCGCGCAAGCTGCCGGTGCATGCACTGACCAAGGCCCAGCTGAACATCCCGGCCCCGGCCGTGACCCACGTCAAGCACAGCCAGCCTGCGCCGATCCGTGAAGTCGTCGAAGCCGCCCCGGCCCCGGCACCGGTTGCCGCACCCGTCGCTCCCGCCGCCGGCGGAGTGATGGGCTGGCTGAAGCGCGTGTTCGGCGGCGAGCCGGCTCCGGCCGCACAGCCGGCCCAGCCGCAGCGCCAGGACAACGGTCGCAACAACCGCAACGAGCGCGGCAACCAGCGCCGTGACGGCCGCAACGGCCAGCAGGGTCGCGGCGGCAACGGCCATGCAAACGCCAACGGCAACGGCAACCGCCGTGACGAGCAGCGCCGCGAGGATCGTCGCCAGAACGCTGACAAGCCGCAGCAGCAGGCCCAGCCGCAGGCGCAGAACAACGCCCAGCAGCAGCCCAAGCAGCGCAATGAGCAGCCGCGCGGTGAGCAGGCACAGCAGCAGCCCAAGCAGCAGCGCAACAACGAGCAGCAGCAGGCCAAACAGCCCAAGCAGCCGAAGCAGCCCAAGCCGCAGCAGGACGCCGACAAGCAGGCACAGCAGCAGAACGTGCAGGGTGAGAAACCCACACGCCAGCAGCAGGCACAGCCGGAAGCCGCGCGCGCAACTGCACCGGCCGCCGCAGCGATTGTTGCCAACGAAGCCGTTGCCAACACCGATGCCGTGGTGAAGGAAAACACCATTGCTGCCGAGATCGCCAAGCCGGCGGTCGTCGCCGAGGAGCAGCCGGCAGTGGCTGTGATTCTCGACGAGAACGGCAACCCGGTTGCAGCAGCTGAAGACGGTGCCGGAGAAGCCGGTGGTCGTCGTCGTCGTGGTCGTCGCGGTGGCCGTCGTCGCCGTCGTGGCAACGGTGAAGGCGCCGCCGGCGGTGAAAACCTGGGCGGTGACGAGGATGGTTTGGACGCTTTTGATGACGCCGACGGCGAAGTCAATGAAGCTTCGGCCAAGCCCGCCAGCAGCCAGCCCGAGTTCGAGTTCGATGACGAGCCTGCAACTCCGGCCGCTCCGGCTTCCGCGCCAGTAGCAGCCAAGCCGGCTGCTGCTACACCGGTACAAGCTGCTGCAGCCGTTGTTGCGGTTGTTGCCGCAGCACCTGCCGCTGATGTCGAAGTGCTTGCTGTCGAAGCAGCCGTTGTCGAAGTGACCACGCCGGCAGCAGCCGCTCCCGTCGAAGTGGCAGCTGCCTCTGAGCCGGTAGTCGTCAAGGCCGAGCAGGCAATCAGCACCCCGGTGGAAACCGTCGCTGAAGCAGTCGTCGCTGCACCGGTGGTCGCCACCGTGGAAGCACCTGTCGCTGCTCCGGCAGTTGTCAGCGCACCGGCAGAAGTCACCGCTGCGGTGCCGGTCAGCGCAGCACCAGCCCCGGTCAGTGTCCAGCAGCCGGAAGCGGCCGCTGCTGTAGTTGCACAGACTGCAGCACCCGAAAACGGGCAGCTGTTCGCCCAAGCGCCGACTGTTGAGGAAACTACTGAAAAGCCGGTCGTCGAGGCTGCAGCACCAGCCCCTGTGGTTGCACCGACGCCTGTCGTTGTCGCCCCTACCGTAGACGCGGAAAGCGTCGCAGCAGAGGCGGAAGCTGAGGCCGAGAAGCAGGAAGACGATCAGCCGCGTAGCGTCTGAACCGTGCAAACAGTTTGAAAGCAGAAAGCGGCCTTTAGGCCGCTTTCTGCTTTTCCGGGCCACGCAATCACATCGCCGAAGCCCCCTCCCCTCTTGTAGGAGCGGCGTAAGCCGCGAAGCAAACAGATCATCAGATGGCATAGGCCCTTGGCGCTTCAGCAACGCCAGCTTCGCGGTTCGCACCGCTTCCACAAACAGACAGTCGCCAAATCATTGCCTGCAAGGTCGAGTCGCATGCGACCATCGCGCGCCCAAACAAAAGGAGCACAGCGTTATCGCTGTGCTCCCTTTGTTTGCAGTTGAAGGGCGCTTTTACGCACAACGATGCCTGTCAGAACCCCATCGACTCAGATCGCCTTGGTGGGATCACCCACGCCATACTGCGCAGAAAGCCTGGCCAGGGCGATGTTGTCCTGCACCCCCAGTTTCTGGAACAGACGTGCCTTATGGGTATTCACAGTCTTGGCACTGAGGCTCAAGCGGCGGGCGATTTCTTCCTGGCGGTGCCCCTGGATCAGCAACAAGGCCACTTCAAGTTCACGCGGCGAGAGCAGGTCGAACGGCGATGCGCCGCCCTCCAGATTGGACAGCGCCAGATTCTGCGCAATGCTGGTGGCCAGGTAACGCTTGCCGATGGCAACGTCATGCACAGCGCGGATCAGCTCTTTCGAATCCCCACCCTTGCCCACGTAGCCGGACGCACCGGCCTCCAGCAAACGCTTGGGCATCGGCCCATCTTCCAGCACCGAAACGATGATTACCTTGGTGCCGTGATCGCCCTTGACGATACGCTCGGTGATCTCCAGGCCACTGAGACCAGGAAGGTGCAGGTCACACAGTACGACGTCCGGCTTCAGGCGACGGATCTGCGGCAGTGCGACGTCGCCGCTGTCCGCTTCACCGACGACTTCTATCCCGGTTTGCCCCGAAAGAATCATCCGAATGCCCGTGCGCACAAGTGCGTGGTCATCGATAAGAAAAACGCTGATGGTCATGAAGGATTCCTCGCGGCGAGGTGACAGTTGAAGCCTTGGGCGCGGCAAAATCCGAGCATGCGAGGCGACGGCCCTCCCCCGTCCCTCATGGCAAGGCCATGTGTATTATCAAGCAGAAGTGGCCCAACTGGGCTCTATCGGACACCCGCTCGCAGGAAATGTGTCTGTTGTTTTGAGCATCAGGATGATGCGGTTTATGTGCCTGCGGCTGGCGAGCTCACTATGCCGTCGCAGCCAATACTGTATCCATCAGGTCAATTCGTCCAATGACTTAGGACTTCTCTTACGTTTTGGACATTACCAATTGCAGTGCACTTCAGGGCGCTGGCAAGGACCAGCGTTGACGGAACATCACCATATACACGCCTGTAACCCAGATCGTTGCGGCACACCAGCCGCCGAGGATGTCCGAGGGGTAATGCACCCCCAGGTAGACCCGTGACAGGCCAACCGAAACGACAAAACCGCTGACCAGCGCCACCACCGGCCAACGCCAGCGCGTGCGCCAGGTCAAGAACACCAGGGTCAGGGCCAAGGTCATCGAGCCCATCGCGTGCCCACTGGGGAAGCTGAATGTGCTTTCCGGCGCAATCGATTCCCACAGGCTCGGGCGCTCGCGCTGGAATACCTGCTTGCTGCCCAGATTCAACAGCGCCGAGCCGATGAAGGCCGTCGCTGCGAACGCAGCCTTGCGCCAGCGTCGCCACAGCAGCAACACCGCCACAATCACGATATCCAAGGGGATGACGCCCCATTGATAACCAAGCTTGGACATCAGCACGAAGAAGCCGTTCAGGCCAGGCGTGGCGATCGCATGCATGCGTAGCAGCAGGGCTGCGTCGAAGTGGAAAGCCTCGGCCTCGTGGATCTCATCGGCCAAAGCCACGAAGCCCGCCAACGGCAGCAGCACGCCGATGAACAACACCACCAGCCGCCACGCATTGTGGGCGAGCCAGCGGCGTAGACCGGCAGCTTCGCTCCGGGAATCAACCCGAGCTTCGGGCATAGCGGGTCTCGACATAGTCATCGATCAAGGCGACGAACTCGTGGGCGATGTTGTCACCGCGCAGGGTGATCTTCTTTTCGCCGTCGACAAACACCGGCGCGGCCGGGGTTTCGCCGGTACCAGGCAGCGAAATGCCGATATTGGCGTGACGCGACTCACCGGGGCCGTTGACGATGCAGCCCATCACCGCAAGCGTCATGTTCTCCGCGCCGGGGTGACTGACGCGCCACACCGGCATCTTTTCGCGCACGTGGTTCTGCACCACCTTGGCCAACTCCTGGAAGAACTCGGAGGTGGTACGGCCGCAGCCCGGGCAGGCGGTGACCATCGGCGTGAAAGCGCGCTGACCGGTGGTCTGCAGCAGCTCCTGGGCGACGATCACTTCCTGCGTGCGCGATTGGCCCGGTTCGGGCGTCAGCGAGATACGGATGGTGTCGCCGATACCTTCCTGCATCAGCACTGCCAGCGCTGCCGACGAAGCAACAATGCCCTTGCTGCCGATGCCAGCCTCGGTCAGACCAAGGTGCAATGCGAAATCCGAGCGCAGCGCCAGATCACGATAAACCGCGATCAATTCCTGCACGCCGCTGACCTTGGCCGACAACACGATGCGATCCCGCGGCAAGCCGAGTTCAACTGCCGTTTCAGCCGAATCCAGCGCCGAGCGGATCAAGGCCTCGCGCAGTACGCGCCCTGCATCCCAAGGCTGCGCACGCTGGCTGTTCTCATCCATCAACTTGGCCGCAAGTGCCTGATCCAACGAGCCCCAGTTGGCACCGATACGCACCGGCTTGTTGTACTTGATGGCGAATTCGATCAACTGAGCGAACTGGGTGTCTTTCTTCTTGCCGAAGCCGACATTGCCCGGATTGATGCGGTACTTGGCCAGCGCCTCGGCACACGCCGGTTCACCGGTCAGCAGCTGATGGCCGTTGTAATGGAAGTCACCGATCAGCGGGACCTCGATGCCCATCATCGCCAACTTCTCGACGATGCGCGGAATGGCCGCGGCCGATTCGGGATTGTTGACGGTCAGTCGCACCATCTCCGAGCCCGCGCGCCACAGTTCAGCCACCTGCTTGACGCTGGCAGCCACATCGGCGGTATCGGTATTGGTCATCGACTGCACGACTACGGGGTTACCTCCGCCCACCTTTACGCCGCCGATAGCGACGGACTGGGTGATGCGGCGGGGCCACGCGGTAGCGTCGGTGGGCGGTGTTGGGCGGGTCACGGCGTCATGCATTGCCCATTTTAGCGCGCCAGCCGCCCGTACGGCATGAACCTTGGATTGCGTGGTAGCCACCGCGACAGCATACGATTGCGCCATGGAAACCCGAGACACCTCTTTTCTGCGCACCCTGTGCAGCCTTCGCTGGCTGGCCACCGCCGGCCAGGCTGCCACCATCCTTGTCGCCACCTGGCTGTTGGGCCTTGAACTGCCGCAGGAGCCGCTGTGGGCCGGCGTCGCCGTACTGGCCTTGTTCAACCTGTACGTGCAGTTGCGCGTGCACGACACCGACCCGGCACCGGTTACTGCCTTCGGCCACATCCTTGTCGATGTCACGGTACTGACCTGGATGGTTGGCTGGAGCGGCGGCATCGCCAACCCATTCGGCTCGCTGTTCCTGATCCTGATCGCGCTGGCCGCATTGGCACTGCCGCTGCGCTGGACCCACGCCGTGGCCGCTGCCTGCGTCGGCGGCTATGCACTAAGCGCGGTGTTCGGACTGCCACTGAAGGGCGGCTACTTCGACACGATGAGCCTGCACCTGTGGGGCGCGGCGGCCAACTTCCTGCTGTCCAGCGTGGTGGTGCTGGTGTTCTCCACGCGACTGGCGGCTGCGCTGCGCGAACGTGAGAACCAGCTGGCAATGCTGCGCGAACGCTTCGTCCGCAATGAAGGCATCGTTGCGCTGGCCACGCACGCCGCATCTGTCGCCCATGAACTCAACACGCCGCTGGCGACCATGACCTTGCTCACCGACGACATCGTCGAGCAAGGCGCCGCCACCCCGGAAATGCGCGACGATCTGGAAACCCTGCGCGAGTTGCTGGTGCAGTGCCGGGAGAAGGTGCTGGCATTGGCCGCACCAGCCGAAGGCGCCGGCAGCCGCGCGCCGGTATCCATCGCCAGCGTGCTGGAACAATGGCGATTGGTGCGCCCGACCATCCAGTTGCGCCGCAACCCTGACGCCCCGCTGCATCTGAAGCTGGACCCCGGCATTGGTCATCTGCTGCAGGTTCTATTGAACAATGCCGCCGATGCCGGCGAACACGCTGGGCGTGCGCAGATAGACCTGGACATCCGCATCCACGAAGGTCAGCTGTATGGCGAAGTACGCGACTACGGCCCCGGCTTCAACGCCAATGATGCTGCCCTGCCCGGCACCTTGTTCAACAGCGGCAAAAGCAATGGCATGGGTGTCGGCCTGGCACTGTCGCATGCCACCATTGAGCGTCTGCACGGCGAATTGTGGCTGCGCCCGGCCGAAGGCCAGGGAGCACGCGTCGGCTTTCGTCTGCCGTTGAACAACATCGAGGTAAGTTCATGAATGCTGCTGCCACCCACGGCCTGCTGGTCGATGACGACCCGCTCTACCTGCGCACCCTGCAGCGCACTCTGGCCCGCCGCGGCATCGAAGCGATCACCGCCACCGACATCTCCAGCGCCATGCAACTGGCCACGCAGACGCCACCAGCGTTTGCGCTGATCGACTTGAAGCTGGGCAGCGAATCCGGCTTGAACCTGATCCAGCCGCTGCGCGAACTGCGCCAGGACATGCGCATCCTGCTGGTCACCGGTTATGCATCCATCGCTACCGCAGTGGAAGCGATCAAGCTGGGCGCCGATGACTATCTGCCGAAACCGGCGACCGTGCAGATGATCCTGCGCGCGCTTGGCGAAGAGGACGAGGCCGGCGAGGAACCCGAGGATGTTGAACCGCCGGACGCGATGACGCCGATCAGCCGCCTGCAGTGGGAGCATATCCAACAGGCGCTGCATGAGACCGGCGGCAATGTCTCCGCTGCAGCGCGGTTGCTCGGAATGCATCGCCGCTCATTGCAGCGCAAGCTGACCAAGCGGCCAAGCCCGGAGCGGGACCCGAACAGGTAACCCCGCTTGAAGCCCCTCTCCCGCCTGCGGGAGAGGGGTTGGGGTGAGGGCAGTTTCCGGCGTTTGCTTGAACAGCAAAGGCTTACCCCTCCCCAATCCTCCCCTTGCCTTCGGCAAAGGGAGGGAGAAAAAAAGCCGCGCATCTCTGCGCGGCTTTTCTCCCACCAAGCAACAAGCCGCTATCAGCGCAGCCGCGCCAACAACTCCCGGGTCATCGGGTCGGCTATCTCCACTGCCTCACCCTGCACGGCAGGCAACAACTGGCTGGCCAGCTGCTTGCCCAATTCAACACCGAACTGATCGAAGGCGTTGATATCCCAGATCAGCGACTGCACGTACACCGCGTGTTCGTACATGGCGATCAAGGCGCCCAGCGACTGCGGGGTCAACGCATCCAGCAGGATCATCGTGCTCGGGCGGCCACCCGGGTACTGGCGGTGCGGGTCTTCGCTGTCCTGGCCGTTGGCCAGGGCTTCGGTCTGCGCCAACAGGTTGGCCAGCAAGGCCTGATGGTTGATCTCGTAGGGATCATCATTGCGCACGCAGCCGATGAAATCGGCCGGCACGATGCTGGTGCCCTGGTGCAGGGCCTGGAAGAAGCTGTGCTGCACGTCGGTGCCCGCACCGCCCCACCACACCGACACCGTGTCACCGTCGACCGGGCTGCCGTCGCGCTTGACCCGCTTGCCCAGGCTTTCCATCACCAGCTGCTGCAGGTATGCCGGCAACAGCGCCATGCGCTGGTCGTAGGTCATCACTGCGTGGGTGGCATAGCCCAACACATTGCGGTTCCAGATATCGGTCAGTGCGTGCAGCACCGGCAGATTGCTTGCCAGTGGCGCACTTGCCGCGTGCGCGTCCATCTGCGCAGCGCCTTCCAGCAGCTGCCCAAAGCGTTCGAAACCAATCGCCAAGGCAATCGGGAAGCCCACCGCCGACCATAGCGAATAACGACCACCCACCCAGTCCCACATCGGCAGCACACGCTCGGCGGCGATGTCGAAGGCCTTGGCGGCGCGCTCGGGATTGGCACTGACGGCGTACAGACGCTCGCTGCCGCCCAGCCAGTCGCAGAGGATGCGGCCGTTGAGCAGGGTTTCCTGGGTACCAAAGGTCTTGGAAATCAGGATGCCAGCGGTGGTCGCCGGGTCCAGCGTCGCCAGGGTGCGCTGCATCGCTGCGCCGTCGACGTTCGAAACGAAATGCACACGAAAACGCGCGCCCGACACCGGACGCAGCGCATCGGCAACCAGACGCGGACCCAGATCCGAGCCGCCGATGCCGACACTGACGATATCGGTGACGTTGCTGGCTTCCAGCGCCTTGATCAAGCCACCCATCTGCGCCTGCACCGCCACAGCTTCAGCGCGCGCAGCCACTGCAACCGGCGCATCACTGGCATCGCCGCGCAGCGCGCTGTGCAGCACCGCGCGATCTTCGGTGTGGTTGATCTTCTGGCCAGCGAACAAACGCTGGAAACCGCCGGCGACATCGCGCGCGGCGGCCAGTTCCAACAGGGCGTCCAGGGCCGCGCGGTCGTATTTCTGCCGCGCGAAGTTCACATACAACGGACCGACTTTCAGCGCCAGGCGCTGCACCCGGTCAGGCTCTGCGGCCATCAGCGAGGGAATGCCGGTGCCCTGCAGACGCTGGGCGTGGGCGTGCAATACGTCGAATCCGTTGTTGGTGATCATGCGGCCTGTGTGGGGATGCTGTCGTTGGTGTGGGAAATGCGGTTGTCGCCGTCAACGTAGACAAGCTTGGGCTTGAACGTGCTGGCTTCTTCTTCGCTCATGCCGGCGAAGGCAGCGATGATGATGATGTCGCCCACCTGCACATGGCGCGCTGCGCCGCCGTTGAGCGAGATCACGCCGCTACCGGCTTCGGCCCGCAGGGCATAGGTGGTGAAACGGGCACCGTTGGTTACGTCCCAGATGTGCACCTGTTCGAATTCGCGGATGCCGGTCGCCTGCAGCAGGTTGTCGTCGATCGCGATGGAGCCTTCGTAGTTCAGCTCCGAATGGGTGACGGTGGCGCGGTGGATCTTGGTCTTGAGCAGGGAAAGTTGCATGACAATGCCGAAACTGCGTGAGAAAGGGCGCAGTCTAGCACCGGCGCGCGCCCTTGCCCGCACCGCAACATGACCTTTCCAGCGGTGCTTGCGTGGATACAGCAATGGCGCCACGAGGGCGCCATTGGCTGTCATTCATGGGCCCACCGACGGACACTGGAAGTCCGTCAGTTGCCCTATTCAGAACTCTCGAGTTCAGAACTCAATGTTATCGATCAGGCGGGTACTACCCAGCTTGGCCGCCACCAGCGCCACCCGCGCGCCTTCGTGACTGGCGCCCGGCTCGCTCAGGTCGGGCATGCGCACCACCGCGTAATCCACCTGGTAGCCGGCAGCTTCCAGCTGCGCCGCCGCCTGCTGCTCCACGGCCACACGCTCGGCGCCACCCAGGTAGGCATCGCGCGCGGCCAGCAGCACCTTGCGGATGACCGTGGCCTGCGGCCGCACATCGGCAGTCAGGTACTGATTGCGCGAGCTCATCGCCAGACCATCGGTCTCGCGCACGATCTCGCCGCCGAGGATCTGGATCGGGAACGCCAGGTCAGCCACCATCTGCTGGATAACCGCCAGCTGTTGGTAGTCCTTGCGCCCAAACGCGGCCACGTCCGGCTGTACCTGGTTGAACAGACGGCTCACCACCGTGCAGACACCGTCGAAGTGCCCCGGGCGGTGTGCGCCCTCCAGCAGCGAACTGACACCGGGCACATGCACGTTGGCAGCCAACTCCACGCCAAACGGGTACATGGATTCCACCGTGGGCAGCCACAGCACGTCACAGCCGGCCTTCTCCAGGCCACTGGTGTCGGCCTCGGGCGTGCGCGGGTAACGGGTGAAATCCTCGTTCGGACCGAACTGGGTCGGGTTGACGAAGACGCTGGAGACCACCTTGTCGGCATGCTCACGCGCCAGCTTCACCAACGAGTAGTGGCCAGCGTGCAGATTGCCCATGGTCGGCACCAGCGCGACGCGCAGGCCCTCGCGCTTCCAACCGCTGACAATGGCGCGCAGCCGGGAAAGTTCGGTAACGGTTTCGATCATGATGCGTAAGCGTGTTCTGCGTCGGGGAAGATGCCAGCGCGCACGGCGTCGGCATAGGCACGGACCGCACCGGCCACCGAGCCGCCTTCGGCAAGGAAATCCTTGACGAACTTGGGACGCCGGTGACCACTGTCCAGACCGAGGAAGTCATGCAGCACCAGAACCTGCCCGTCGCAATCGGGACCGGCGCCAATACCAATGGTGGGAATCGTGATTTCGGCAGTAACGCGACCGGCAATCGGGGTCGGCACGCATTCCAGCACCAGCAGGCTGGCGCCCGCCTCGGCCACGGCCTTGGAGTCCTCGAGCAACTGCCTGGCAGCATCGCCACGGCCCTGCACGCGGTAACCGCCCAGGCGCAATACCGACTGCGGGGTCAGGCCCAGGTGCGAGCAGACCGGGATTTCGCGCTCGACCAGGTGACGAATGATGTCCAGCTTGAAGCCGGCACCTTCGATCTTGACCATCTCCGCGCCGGCCTGCAGCAGCTTGAGCGAGGCATCCAGCGCGCGCTCGGCGGTGGCGTCAGCGCCGAACGGCAGGTCAGAGATCAACAGCGCGCGCTCCAGCACGCCCGCTACTGCGCGGGTGTGATAGATCATGTCGTCAACGCTGACCGGCAGCGTCGAATCGTGCCCCTGCACCACCATGCCCAGCGAATCGCCGACCAGGATCAAGTCCACGCCATTGGCGTCGAAGGCACGGGCAAAGCCGGCGTCGTAAGCGGTCAACATGACCAGCTTCTGGCCATTGCGCTTGGCCTCGGCCAATGCGGGGACGGTCCAGGGCTTGCTATCTGCGTGTGTGCTCATGTGGTCATAACGGTGGCTTATGAGCCGACCATTATCCCCCTATCGGGTCGATACCGCAGGTATTGATGCCTACCAATACGTCCCGCACTGTTCCATGGCCCGGAATCAGGGCGTCTGGCGCCACGTCTGCGAGCGGCAGCAGGGCGAAGCCGCGCTGGTGCAAGAAGGGATGTGGTACCTGCAGCTGCGGCAGGTCGATCACCTGCTCGGCATACAAGAGCAGGTCCAGATCCAACAGCCGCGGACCCCAATGCTGGCCCGGCTCGCGCACCCGCCCGAACTGCTGCTCGATCGCCAGCAGCTGCTCCAGCAGCTGCGGCGCCGCCAGATCGGTCTGCAGCGCAACGGCTGCATTGATGAAGTCCGGCTGCGCCTCGTTACCCCAGGCCGGGGTGCGATACAGACGCGAGCTGGCCAGCAGCTGTACATCCGGCAGCTGCGCCAGCACATCGATTGCCGCACGCAAGGTGGCGGGCGCGTCCCCAAGGTTCGCGCCCAGCCCGACACACGCTACAACCATCGCTACTTACTCGCCCGCAGTCGCGCTGCCACCGCCAGGACGGCGACGACGGCGCCGGCGACGAGGTGCCGCACCTTCCTCCGCCTCGCCGTCGGTATGCACCGAATCCAGCCCAGCGCCAACTTCGTGCCCGGCCTCGGCCTGGGCCTCGCGCCAGAACGCGATGTCTTCCTGATGTTCGCTGGAAGCGGCCTGACGCAGGGCCAGGAAATCGAATGCTGCGCGGAAGCGCGGATGACTCAAGGTGCGCAGCACGCGCTTGCGCTGACGGGTACTGAAGCGCGACTGCAGCAGCCAGATTTCCTGCATCGGCAGCGAGAAGCGGCGCGGCAGGGCAATCGTGCTCAGCTGGTGCAGGGTCACCCGGTCGGCGGCACGGCGCTGTGCCTCTTCCGGCGCCAGGCCCTGCTTCTGCAGGCCGATCAGCGCGCGGCAGAAGGCCGGCCACAGCAGCAGCGCGAACAGGAAGGCCGGCGACACCGGCTCCTCGTTGGCGACACGCTCGTCAGTGTTGCGCAGGCCTTCGATCAGGATGCGACGCAGTGCGCCGGTGCGGTTGCTCTTCAGCGCAGCGGCACTTTCCGGGAACAACACCGCCAGCAGTCCGTAGCGCTCCAGGCCTTCAAAGCTGGCCACGCCATGCCCGGACAGGAACAGCTTGAGCACTTCTTCGAATAGTCGGGCCGGCGCGGCCTCACTCAACAACGAGGCCAGGCGCGGAATCGGCTCGGCCGTAGCCGCTTCGATCTCGAAGTTGAGCTTGGCCGCCAGCCGCACAGCGCGCAGCATGCGCACGGGATCTTCGCGATAGCGCTGCTCCGGATCGCCGATCAGCTTCATCCGGCGTGCCAGCACGTCTTCAAAGCCGCCGGTGTAGTCACGCACCGAGAAATCCTCGATGGCGTAATACAGCGCGTTGCAGGTGAAGTCGCGGCGGACCGCGTCATCTTCAATAGTGCCGTAGACGTTGTCGCGCACCAGCATGCCGTTCTCGACCTCGCGGTCGCCGCTGCCGTCATCGCTGTTGGCGCGGAAGGTGGCTACTTCGATGATCTCGCGGCCGAATACCACGTGCGCAAGGCGGAAGCGGCGGCCGATCAGCCGGCAATTGCGGAACAGCTGCTTGACCTGCTCCGGGGTGGCGTCGGTAGCCACGTCGAAATCCTTGGGGCGTCCACCTACCAGCAGGTCGCGCACAGCGCCACCGACAAGATAGGCGCCGAAGCCGGATTCGCGCAGACGGTAGAGCACCCGCAGCGCATTGGGGCTGATGTCCCGACGCGAGATGGTGTGCTGATCGCGCGGGATCACGCGGACGGTGAACGGCGTTGTAACTATGGAATTGATGTTGGCGCTTCCAGTTGGGTTTACGGGATTGCCGAGCGGCAACCAGATGCATATACTAGCGCGCTCGCCAGACGCGAACAAAACGCTCCCTTCGTCTAGAGGTTAGGACGTGGCCCTCTCAAGGCTAAAACAGGGGTTCGAGTCCCCTAGGGAGCACCAACTCCGTCTGCGATAGCAAAAGCCCCGCCCTGCGGGGTTTTTTGCTTTGTACACCTGCCAGAGCTCTGGCTCCAGCATGCCTCTTTGCGCACCGCAGCCCGGGCCAATGAGAATGCCCCCGCCCACCCCCTGCATCCTGATCTAGAATTGCAGGGTTCAAAGCCGGACCCCGTCATGCCTTTTGTCGTTACCGAAAACTGCATCAAGTGCAAACACACCGATTGCGTCGAAGTCTGCCCCGTGGATTGCTTCCACGAAGGCCCCAACTTCCTCGTGATCGATCCTGACGAATGCATTGATTGCACGCTGTGCGAGCCCGAATGCCCGGTCAACGCCATCTTCCCCGAAGATGATGTGCCCGCCGGCCAGGAAGGTTTTGTTGCGCTCAACGCCGAACTGGCCAAGGCCTGGCCGGTGCTGACCATCCGTAAAGATCCGCCGGCCGATGCGGCCGAGTGGGACGGCAAACCAGACAAGCTGAAGCTGCTGGAACGCTGAGCCGCCGCATAGCCAGCTCAACAGCCAGCCAATGAAAAGGGGGGCGCCCGGCGCCGCGGCGCCCGGTTTTTTTTGAAAAAACCCCCCCACCCCCCCCCCCCCCCCCGCCCCCGGCCCCAACGACAGGGTGGGGGAGCCAAACCGGGTCGGGCGGC